>WFOW01000119.1 GCA_015487895.1 Gammaproteobacteria bacterium
CGCCCGAGCGCCTCATCTGCCGGGTGCGTCCCGACGTGCTGGTCAAGGGCGGCGACTACAGGCCGGAGGAGATCGCCGGCGCCGCGTGCGTGCGCGAAGCCGGCGGCGAGGTGGTGGCGCTGGGCTACGTCGAGGGGCTGTCCACCACCGGGATCATCGAGCGCCTGCGCGGCGGGGAGGAGGGATGATCGTCGTCACCGGCGGGGCCGGCTTCATCGGCAGCAACGTGGTCAAGGCGCTGAATGCGCGTGGCGCCGACGACATCCTCGTGGTCGACGACCTCAGCGACGGCGCCAAGTTCCGCAACCTCGCCGACTGCGAGATCGCCGACTACGAGGACAAGGACGACTTCCTCGCCCGCATCGAGGCCGGCGCCGACCTCGGGCCGGTGGAGGCGGTGATCCACGAGGGCGCCTGCTCGACCACCACCGAGTGGGACGGCCGTTTCATGATGCGCAACAACTACGCCTACTCGCGCGCCCTGCTGCACTGGTGCCTGCGCCGAGGCGTGCCCTTCCTCTACGCCTCCTCGGCCTCGGTCTACGGCGCCGGCCCCGTCTTCCGCGAGGCGCGCGAGCACGAGCGTCCCCTCAACGTCTATGCCTACTCGAAGTTCCTGTTCGACCAGCACGTGCGGCGGGTGCTGCCGCGCGCCGGGAGCCAGGTCGTGGGCTTCCGCTACTTCAACGTCTACGGCCCGCGCGAGCAGCACAAGGGGCAGATGGCGAGCGTGGCTTGGCACTTCCATCGCCAGATCGCCGAGACGGGCCGCTGCCGCCTCTTCGAGGGCTCCGACGGCTACGGCCCCGGCGAGCAGCGCCGCGACTTCGTCCACGTCGACGACGCGGTGGCGGTGGCGATGTGGTTCCTGGAGCATCCGGACCGCTCCGGCATCTTCAACGTCGGCACGGGCCGCGCGCAGACCTTCAACGAGGTGGCGCGGGCGGTGATCGCCTGGCACGGCCGCGGCGAGATCGAGTACGTTCCCTTCCCGGAGCACCTGCGCGGGCGCTACCAGAGCTTCACCGAGGCCGACCTCACGGCGCTGCGCGCGGTCGGCTGCGACGTGCGCTTCCGTCCGGTCGAGGAGGGGGTGCCGGCCTACCTCGACTGGCTGCGCGCGCACGGCGGCTGAGGGTGCGCGCGCCCGCGGCGCCTGCGATGAGCACTGCCCGGGGGCTCTACACCGCCGCCCTGTGGGGGCTGGTGCCGCTGGCGCTGGGACGGCTGTGGCTGCGCGGGACGCGCGTGCCCGCCTACCGCGAGCGCCTTGGCGAGCGCTTCGGCCTCGCGCCGCCGCGCCCCGGGCCGCCCGCCGTCTGGGTGCACGCCGTCTCCGTCGGGGAGGTGCAGGCGGCGCTGCCGCTGGTCGAGCGCCTGCGGCGCGAGCTGCCGGGCGTGCCGGTCGCGATGACGACGGTGACACCCACCGGCGCGGAGCGCGTGCGCGAGCGCCTGGGGACGGGCGTGCATCACTGCTACCTCCCCTACGATCTGCCGGGGGCGGTGGGGCGGTTCCTCGAGCGCGTGCGCCCCGCCGTCGGCGTGATCATGGAGACCGAGCTCTGGCCGAACCTCTACGCCGCCTGCGAGGCGCGCGGCGTGCCGGTGGTGGTGGCCAACGCGCGGCTTTCGCCGCGCTCCTGGCGCGGCTACCGGCGTCTCGGGCGGCTGGCGCGCGAGACGCTGCGGCGGGTGGCGGTGGTGGCCGCGCAGAGCGAGGCCGACGCCGAGCGCTTCCGCGCCCTGGGCGCGCATCCTGAGCGCGTGCACGTGACGGGCAGCCTCAAGTTCGATCTCGCCACGCCCGCCAGCCTCCTCGAGAGCGGCGAGGCCCTGCGCCGGGAGTGGGGGCCCGACCGGCCGGTGTGGGTGGCCGGCAGCACGCACGAGGGCGAGGAGGAGGCGGCGCTCGCCGCCCACCGGAGGCTGCTCGCGCGCTGGCCCGAGGCGCTGCTGGTGCTGGTGCCGCGGCGGCCGGAGCGCTTCGAGCGCGTCGCCGGCCTCGTGCGCCGTGCCGGCTTCCGGCTCGCCCGCCGCAGCGCCGGCGGCTGGGACGGGCGCGCGCAGGTGCTGCTCGGCGACACCATGGGCGAGCTGCCGCTGTTCTACGCCGCCGCGGACGCCGCCTTCGTCGGCGGCAGCCTCGTGCCCCACGGCGGCCACAACCCGCTCGAGGCCGCGGCGCTGGGCCGTCCCGTCGCCTATGGTCCCCACACCTTCAACTTCGACGAGATCGCGCGCCTGCTGGTGGAGGAGGGCGCGGCGCGGCGCGTGCGCGACGCCGGCGAGCTCGCCGCCGCCCTCTCCGGCTGGCTCGCCGACGCCGCCGCGCGCACCGCCGCGGGCGAGCGTGGCCGCCTCGCCGTAGCCCGCAACCGCGGCGCGCTCGACCGCCTCTGGACGCTGCTCGCGCCCCTCCTGCCGCGCGCTCAGCCCGCCGGGTAGGCCACGCCGCGGCGCGCCGCCATGGCGCGCCCCAGGGCCTCGAGATCGCCCGGCCGCAGCAGGCGCCGCGCCGCGGGCAGGAGCTCGGCGTCCTCGAGCGCCACGTGCGCCTCGGAGCGCTCGCACCACGCGGCCGCCGCCGCCCGCCAGTCCGCGTCGCGCCGCCCTTCTTCGGCCTCCAGGCCCGGCGCGAGGCGCGCCCACAGCCGCTCGAGCGCGCGGTGCTCGTCGGCGAGCCGCGCGAGCAGCGGCGCGAGCCCCGGCTCGAGGCGGCGCAGGCGCGGGAAGAGGTCCTCCTCCTCGTCGGCGTGGTGGTCGCGGCCCGCGGTCTCGAAATAGGCGCGCACGCGCGAGGCGGCCGCGGCGTCGAAGGCCGCCCCGGGCGCGGCCAGGGCCCGCAGCGCCGCGGTGAAGCGGCGGATGCGCCCGTGGCAGGCGGCGAGCAGGTCGAGGGGACGGTCGAAGCCCGGGGCCCCGGCCCCCGGCAGGATCAGGCCCCCTCCTTGAGGAGCGCGCTCACCGCGCGGAAGGCCTCGTGGCGGGCGTCGCGCAGCCATTCGAACAGCACCGACTCGTGGTTGGTGACCACCACGCCCTCGGCGCGCAGGCGCGCGAGCGCGTTGGCGGCATGGGCGGGGTCGCGCGAGCAGACCGCGTCCTCGACCACGTGGACCTCGAGCCCGAGGTCGAGCAGCTCGAGCGCGGTCTGCAGCACGCACACGTGCGCCTCCATGCCCGCCAGCACCACCTGGCGGCGCGGCTCGGCGCACACCGCCTCGCGGAAGGCGGCCTCGGCGCAGCACGAGAAGCCGGTCTTCTCGACGGGTGTGGTGCCCGGCGGCAGGAGCGCGGCGAGCGCGGGCTCGGTGGGGCCGAGGCCCTTGGGGTACTGCTCGGTCAGGTGCACCGGTACCCCGAGCAGGGTGGCGGCGCGGACAAGCCTTCCCGTGGTGCGCAGCACGCGCGTCCGGTCTTCCGGGCGCATGGCGGCCGCGAGCCGCTGCTGCACGTCCACCACCGCCAGCCGGCTCGCCTCGGCGCGGCACAGGCGCGGACCGTTCACGGCGTGCGCTCGCGCAGCAGCGCGCTCACGGCGGCGATGTCGGCCGGCGCGAGGACGCCGGCGGCGCGGCGCAGGCGCAGGCCGTTGAGCAGGTAGTCGTAGCGCGCGCGCGCGAAGTCGCGCCGCGCCCGGTGCAGGTCCCGCTGGGCGTTGAGGACGTCGACGATGGTGCGCGTGCCCGCCTCGAAGCCGGCCTCGGTGGCCTCCAGCGCGGTCTCGGCCGAGACCACGGCGCGGCGCAGGGCCTCGACGCGGCTGATCGCGGTGAGCACCCCGCGGTAGGCGTCGCGCACGGCGCGCGTGGTCCGGCGGCGGGCCAGCTCCAGGCGGTGGCGCGCCTCGGAGGCGCGCTCGACCGCCGCGCGCGTGGCCGACACCACCGCGCCCCCGGCGTAGAGGGGCATGCTGAGCCGCACCCCGATGGTGCTGTCGAGACGCTTGACCCTGGCGATGCCGCCGAAGTTGAGATCCTCGTAGGCGTGGCTCGCGAGCAGGTCGAGGGTGGGCAGGTGCCCGGCACGCTGGCGCCGGATCTCCTCGCGCGCCGCCTCGAGGGCGCGGCGGGCGGCCTCGAGCTCGGGGTTGCGCTCGGCCGCGGTCGCCACCCACTCGTCCATGGCCTCGGGCTCGGGGCGCGCGAGCGGCAGGTCCTCCGGCGCGTCGGCGAGCTCGCGGTGGGGCTCTCCCGTGATCTCGGCGAGGGCCTCGATGGCGCTGTCGAGGGCGTTGGCGGCGGCGATCTCGGCGGCGAGCGCCTGGTCGTGGCGGGCCTCCGCCTCGCGCACGTCCGTGACGGCCACCAGCCCGACCTCGAAGCGCCTGCGCGCCTGTGCGAGCTGGTGGGCGATGGCCGCCTTCTCGCTGCGCGCGAAGTCGAGGTCGGCGCGCGCGGCGAGCACGGCGAAGTAGCGCTCGGCCACACGCAGCAGCAGGTCCTGCTCGGCGGCGGCGAGCTCGGCGCCGGCGCGCGCGACCTCGGCGTCGGCCTGCCGCAGCGCGACCCAGCGGTCGCGTCGCAGGAGCGCCTGCCTCAAGCTCAGGGTGTAGCGATAATTGTTGTAGGCGGCGTCGCTCCCCTTCCCGCTGCGGTCGCGCAGCCAGGTGCGGCTGGTGTCCACCCCGAAGCCGACCTCGGGCAGCAGCGCCGCCTTCGCCTGTGGGCGCCGCTCGATCGCGGCCTGGTAAGCCGACCGGGCGGCGGCGAGCGCGGGATCGCGCTCCTGCGCGAGACGTGCCAGGGTCGCGAGGTCCACGGCCTGCGCGGGCAGCGCCAGCACCGCCAGCGCCACGGCGGCCGTCGCGCGCGCGAGCCGTCGCATGGCTTGTCTCACAGCACGAAGCGGCGGGGGCGCCGCACGTTGACCAGCGGGGGGATGGACGTCTCGAACAGGTCCTCGTGCGACCAGGCGTCCTCGGCCACGCGGGTGTAGAGCCGTGCCTCCATCACCGGCGGCTCGCCCACGATCACGAACAGGCGTCCGCCCACGGCGAGCTGCTCCCGGAAGGCGGGCTCCATCTCCGGCAGCGAGCCGGTCACGGCGATCACGTCGTAGGGTGCGTGGCGGTCCCATCCGCGGGCGGCGTCGCCCGTCTCGAGCACGACCTCGCCGATGCCGAGGGCCGCGAGGCGCTCGCCGGCGCGCTGGCGGAGATCCTCGAAGATCTCCACGCTGTGGACCCGGCCTCCGAGACGTGCCAGGCAGGCGGTGACATAGCCGCTGCCGGTGCCGACCTCGAGCACCCGGTCGCCCGGGCGCACGTCGAGGGCCTGGAGCATGCGCGCCTCGACCTTGGGCGTCATCATCACCTGGCCGTGCCCGAGCGGGAGGTTGAGGTCGGCATAGGCGAGACGCCGGTAGCGCTCAGGCACGAAGCGCTCGCGCGGCAGCTCGCCGAGGACGTCGAGCACGCGCCGGTCCAGCACCTCCCAGGGGCGGACCTGCTGCTCGACCATGTTGCGGCGGGCCTTCTCGTAGTCGAACTCCGTCATCGCTTCTTCCTGGCGTCGGGGGCGGCCGGGAGCCGCGAAAGGCGGCTACAAAGCCTAAGGCCTGTCCCGCCGCCAGGCAAACGCCGCCCGCACGCGCCGTAGGTGTTTGTCGCGCAAGGCTTGTCGGGGCGCGGTCCATGGGATAAGTTTGACGGCGAAGCGGGGGTGCCCCGGCCCGCGCGGTTGGGGCTGAGAGACACCCTTGGAACCTGACCCGGGTAATGCCGGCGGAGGGAAGCTTCAGGTCCATCTGACCTTCCCGCCTCCCCCAGCCCCCGGA
>WFOW01000120.1 GCA_015487895.1 Gammaproteobacteria bacterium
ATCATGTGCCGCGCCACGACCATGGGGCTGCACATGCAGGCCGACATCCTCGGCGGCTTCTGCGGCGAGGGCTGCGGCCTGGCGCCCGCCCGCGGCTGGGTGGTGCGCGGGCCGCGCTTCACCGTCTGCGCGGTCGCCAACGTCTTCTGCTTTCTCGACAACGAGGCGGGCGCGCTGGACGCGGTGCTCGCGCTCATGCGCGAGCGCCTCGCCGACGCCCCCACCGATCTCGTCTGAAGAAGGCCCGCGCGGGCCGACAGCGGAGGGGCCGAGCCATGGCGGATCTGGATGCGCTGCTGGAGCTGCCCGGGGCGCGGGCGGCGTTCACCTTCAACGACCGCGGCGAGCTGCGCGAGCACCGCATCGCCGAGGGCGCCGAGGGCCTCGACGCGACGGTGCTCGACCTGCTGTGCCATATGTGCGTGGCCAACACGGCCATCGCCACCATGCAGGCGCGCGGCTGGGAGCGCATGACGGGCATGGGCGGGTTCTATCCCATCGAGGGCTTCGGCTTTGTCGGCCTTGAGTGGTCGGCGCTCACCCACGGCCACTGCGGCGTGGTGCTCGCCAATGGGGAAGCCGACTACGAGGCCGCCTACCGGGCCCTCGCCGCCCACGGGGAGCCGTGATGCTGCGGCGGCTGCTCGCGCTGGACGGCGTGCTCGCGGTCTGCCGCTTCCGCGACGACGGCGCCTTCGTCGAGGGGCTGGGGCTGCTCGACGAGGAGGGGCTGCGGCGCCTGGCGCGCTTCGCCCACGACTACAAGCGCATGGTGCAGGGCAACGCCGACCAGCTCTCCATGTTCACGGGCATGCCGGGCTGGACGCCGCCCGGCGGCTGGATCGTGCGCGGCCGCGCGAGCAGCGCCTGCAGCGTCGCCAATCTCGTGTGCATCGTGGACAACGCCGAGGCGAACCTCGCGGAGGTGATGGACGCGCTCGCCGAGGCCGCACGCTGGTGACGCGGGCGCTGCGTGGAGGCCGCGAGCGAAAGGTAGGGATGCGGGACTGGCGCTCCCTAGGGGACTCGAACCCCTGTTACCGGCGTGAGAGGCCGGCGTCCTAGGCCACTAGACGAAGGGAGCGAACGCCTGCCCGAGGCGGGAAGCGGTGGTATTATACGCGCTCGCCTCCGGCGCTCAAGCCGGACGAAGCCCTGAGTCTTCAGGGCTTCCCCGCGGCCAGGGACGGTCGCGGGAGGGTCGCGCCCGCCGTGCCCAGCCTTCGGGCACCGCGGCCAGCGCCGACGCCCGGGACATCGTCGGGCGTGCCGCTTGCGGGCGCGCGCCGATGGGCCCCACCGCGCTGCGCGCCCGTGCCCATGGCGGTATGCACGGGAAGTGCATGGCGATACGAGGAAAGGCCAAATGGCCGCGAAGCGCCTCAGCACGGGTCCATCCGAATAGCGGATCGGCCATCGTTCCCGGACATTCCGTGACGGAGACAGGACAGGCACAGGCAAGGCCGCGGCCCGAAGCCCCCCGCATCATCCCGCGCGCAGAGCACACCATCTCGCGGGCCGACATCAGCGAGAACGCCCTCAAGGTGCTCTACCGCCTGCGCAAGGCGGGCTACCAGGCCTACCTGGTCGGCGGCGGGGTGCGCGACCTGCTGCTCGGGCGCGAGCCGAAGGACTTCGACGTCGCCACCGACGCGCGGCCCGAGGAGGTGCGGGCGCTCTTCCGCAACTGCCGCCTGATCGGGCGGCGCTTCCGGCTCGCCCACGTGCGCTTCGGGCGCGAGATCGTCGAGGTGGCCACCTTCCGCGCCATCCCGCGCCTGGCCGCGGAGTAGGCGGGCGAGGGAGGCGCGCCCGAGGGCGAGATCGTCATCGACGAGGACGGGCGCATCGTCCGCGACAACGTCTATGGCACCATCGAGGAGGACGCCTGGCGGCGCGACTTCACGGTCAACGCCCTCTACTACAACATCGCCGACTTCTCGGTGGTCGACTACGTGGGCGGCGTGGAGGACCTGGAGGCCGGCCTCATCCGCCTCATCGGGGATCCGGAGCAGCGCTACCGCGAGGACCCGGTGCGCATGCTGCGTGCCGTGCGCTTCGCCGCCAAGCTGGGCTTCCGCATCGAGCCCGCCACGGCCGAGCCCATCCGGCGCCTCTCGCACCTGCTCGAGGACATCCCCCCGGCGCGGCTCCACGAGGAGGTGCTCAAGCTCTTCCTCGGGGGGGCGGCCGTCGCCACCTACGAGCTGCTGCGCCACTACGGCCTCTTCGGGCGCCTCTTCCCGCTCGCCGAGGAGGCGCTGGCCGAGGAGGAGGAGGGGTTTCCGCACGTCTTCGTCGTCCGGGCGCTGGAGAGCACGGACGCGCGGGTGGCGGCCGGCAAGCCGGTGACGCCGGCCTTCCTCTTCGCCGTGCTGCTCTGGGAGCCGGTGCGCCGCCGCGCGCACGCGCTGGCGGACGGGCGCGGCCTCGGCGAGGTCGAGGCCCTGCACAAGGCGGCCTCCGAGGTCATGGCCGAGCAGGCGCGGCGCGTCTCGCTGCCCAAGCGCTTCCGCCCCCAGATGCGCGAGATCTGGACCCTGCAGCCGCGCTTCGGGCAGCGGCGCGGGCGACGGCCGCTGCGGCTGCTTGCCCACCCGCGCTTCCGGGCGGCCTACGATTTCATGCTCCTGCGCGCCGGGGCGGGCGAGGTCGAGGCGGAGACGGCCGAGTGGTGGCGGCGCTTCGAGGCGGCCTCCGAGGCCGAGCGCGAGGAGCTGCTGGCCGCGGGCGGCGACGGGGCGCGCCGGCCCCGCCGCAGGCGCCGGCGGCGCCGCGGTGGCGCCGCCAAGGGGGACGCCGCGACGTGAGCGGTCCCGCGGCAGCGGCGGCGGGCCCGGCGGCCGTGCGTGCCTACGTGGGGCTGGGCGCGAACCTCGGCGATGCCCGCGCCAGCCTGCGCGCCGCCCTCGATGCGCTTGCGCGGCTCCCGGCCACGCGCCTCGCCGCGGTCTCCTCGCTGTACCGCACCCGCCCCCACGGGCCGCAGGACCAGCCGGACTTCCTCAACGCCGTGGCCGCGCTCGAGACTGCGCTCGCGCCGCTGGAGCTGCTCGAGCGCCTCCAGGCGATCGAGGCCGCCGCCGGCCGGCGCCGCGAGGGCCCGCGCTGGGGGCCGCGCACCCTCGACCTCGACCTGCTGCTGCACGGTGCGGCGCGGCTGCGGACGCCGCGCCTGGTGCTGCCGCACCCGCGCATCGCCGAGCGCCCCTTCGTGCTGGTGCCGCTCGCCGAGCTCGACCCCGCGCTCGAGGTGCCGGGCGCCGGGCCGGTGGCGGCGCTGCGCGCGCGCTGCGGCGAGGCGGGCATCCTCGCCCGGGAGCCCGCACCGTGGTGAGCGCCCCGGGCCACTGGCGCTATCTCGTGGTCGAGGGGCCCATCGGCGTGGGCAAGACCACGCTCGCCCGGCGCCTGGCCGAGCGCCTCGGGGGCGAGCCTCTGCTCGAGCGGCCCGAGGACAATCCCTTCCTGCCGCGCTTCTACCGCGACCCCCGCGGGGCGGCGCTGCCGACGCAGCTCCAGTTCCTGTTCCAGCGCGTGCGCCAGCTCGCGCCGCTGCGCCAGCGCGAGCTCTTCGGCGGCCTCCGGGTGGCGGACTTCCTGATGGAGAAGGACCCGCTCTTCGCGCGCCTGACGCTGGACGAGGACGAGCTCGCCCTCTACCACGAGATCTACGGCCGCGTCGCCGGCGAGGTGCCGCCGCCGGACCTCGTCATCTACCTGCAGGCGCCGGTCGAGGTGCTGCGCGAGCGTATCGCCCGCCGCGGAATCCCCTATGAGCAGCAGATGCCCCCCGGCTATCTCGAGCGCCTCGTGAGCGCCTACGCCGAGTTCTTCTACTACTACGAGGCCGCGCCGCTGCTCATCGTCAACGCCGAGCGCCTCGACCTGGCCTCCTCGGACGAGGACCTCGAGCTGCTCCTCGCCGAGCTGCCGCGCGTGCGCAGCGGCCGGCACTACTTCAACCCCGAGCCCATCCGCCTCGCCGCCGGCGAGCCCGCCGCGGGCGGCGACGGCGCCCCGCGGCCCTGACCCGCGGCCGCGCGCCGGTAATGCGGGTCGATCCGCGCAGTGGATTGATCGGTGTTTCCTGTAACATTGGGCGCCCCGACGGCGGAGGAGGGCGCGGCATGAGCGAGCGAGCCGCGGGCGGCGGGCCCGTCACCGTGCGCACCCTGCGGCGCATGAAGGCCGAGGGCCGGCGCATCGC
>WFOW01000121.1 GCA_015487895.1 Gammaproteobacteria bacterium
CATGGCGGGCCGAAGTTCTCCCCCGAGGGACGCTTCGTCTACTTCGCCTCGCGCGACGGCTGGATCAGCAAGTACGACCTCTGGAGCCTGCGCTACGTCGCCGAGGTGCGCGCCGGGATCAACACCCGCAACATCGCCGTCTCCCACGACGGGCGCTTCGTCGCCGTCGCCAACTACCTGCCGCAGACCCTCGTCATCCTGTCCGCGGCGGACCTCGCGCCCCTGCGCCTGATCGAGGTGCGCGACGCGGCCGGCGAGCGGGCCTCGCGCGTGAGCGCCGTCTACACCGCCCCCCCGCGCGGGAGCTTCGTCGCCGCGCTCAAGGACGTGCCGGAGATATGGGAGATCCCGTACCTGCCGGACGCCCCGTCCGTCCGCCGCGGGCCCGTGCAGGATCGGCGCCCCGGCTCCGGCGGTCCGCCCGCGGCGGACGAGGGGCCCTTCCCCGTGCGCCGCATCCCGCTCGATGCGGTGCTCGACGACTTCTTCTTCGACCCGGGCTACCGCTTCGTGGTCGGCGCCGCGCGCGGGGGCGGGGCCCGCGTCATCAGCCTGGTGACCGGCACGGAGGTGCGGCGCCTGCCCATCGAGGGCCTGCCCCACCTGGGTTCCGGGATCTCCTGGATGCGCGGCGGCCGGCGCGTGCTCGCCACCCCCAACCTGCGCCGCGGCGCCATCAGCGTCATCGACATGGAGCGCTGGGAGGTGCTCGCCGAGATCCCCACGCTGGGGCCGGGCTTCTTCCTGCGCAGCCATGCCCGCAGCCCCTATCTGTGGGCCGACGTCTTCTTCGGCCCGCACCGCGACGCCATGCATGTCATCGACAAGCGCACCCTGCGCATCGTGCGCACCCTGCGCCCGGAGCCCGGCAAGACCTCGGCGCACGTGGAGTTCACGCGCGACGGCCGTTACGCCCTCGTCAGCGTCTGGGACATGGACGGCGCGATCGTCGTCTACGACGCGCGCACGCTCGAGGAGGTCAGGCGCATCCCCATGCGCAAGCCCTCGGGCAAGTACAACGTCTGGAACAAGACCCGCTACGAGGAGGGCACCAGCCACTGACACGGCGTCGCGGGAGGCGGGGCGCGAGAGACGAGAAAGGCGCAGCGCGTCTCTCGGCTCCTTTCTCCCGCCACGCGCGCGCAGCGCGTCAGGCGATTCCGCCGTAGCGCCGCAGGGCGGGGACGTCGTGGACCGTGATGGTGCGCCCCTGCACCGTGATCAGGCCCTTGTCGCAGAGCTGGTGCAGGATGCGCGAGAGGGTCTCGGGCTGTACCGACAGGCGCGAGGCGATGACGTTCTTCGGCGCCGGCAGGCGGATCTCGGCGCTTTCTCCCGCATCCTCCGGCAGCTCGCCCAGGAGGTAGTTCACCAGGCGGAGCGTCGCGTTCTGCAGCGCCAGCGCCTCGATCTCGTTGACGCGCGCGCGCAGGCGCATGCTCATCGCGGCCATCACCCGGAAGCAGGTCTCGACCGACTCGCGCAGAATCTGCAGGAAGACCGAGTTGTCGAAGGCGACGAGCTCGGAGCGCACCAGCGCCTGCGCCGAGACCGGATAGCGCTTGCCTTCCATGAACATCACCGCCTCGGCGAAGGACTGCCCGGGACGGATGATCTCGATGACCTTCTCGTCGCCCTCCGGCGAGAGCCGGTAGAGCTTGATGCGCCCCTCGCGCAGCATGAAGAAGCGCTCGGCGCGCTGCCCGTGCTCGAACAGGTGCTCGCCCTCGGCCAGCTCGACCAGGCGCGCCGCGCGGCGCACCCGCGCGAGCTGCTCGTCGCTCAGCCCCGCCAGCACCGGGAGGCGGCGGAGCTCGTCGTCGGGAACCTTGCGGATGTCCACGCTGGCGATGTCGCCGGAACTCCGGCGGCGGTCACTTTGCGGCACAGGCGCCGTGGCCGAATCTTACGCAAGTCCGGGGCTGCTGCACAACGCGCGGCGGGACGGCCCCGCCGGGAGCGCCCGGAATTGACCCACGTTAAGGAGCGCTGGATCTGCGTTGCAGCACAATCCCCCGCTGTTTCGATGGAGCGGTCTTTTTGCGGTACGGTGGTATGCCCATGGCGAGCATCAGCGAGACGCTGGGCGAGGAGCACAGGCACTGTGACGGCCTCTTCGCGGCGGCGGAGGCGGCCGTGGATGCCGGCGCGTGGGAGGAGGCCGCCGCGCGTCTGGCGGACTTCCGCGACGCGCTCGAGTCGCATCTCGCGCTGGAGGAGGAGCGTCTTTTCCCGGCGCTGGAGGCGGTCGAGCCGAACGCACAGGGGCCCACGGGCGTGATGCGCCAGGAGCACCGGCACATGCGGGCCCTCGCGGAGGAGCTCGTCCAGGCGCTCGCCGCGCGCGACCGCGAGCGCTACCTCGGTGCCGCCGAGACTCTGCTGGTCCTGATGCAGCAGCACAATGCCAAGGAAGAGCACGTGCTCTATCCGATGAGCGACCGCCTGCTGGAGCCGAAGACCCTCGGCGGCCCGCCGGGGGGGCGGGACGCGTGAGCACGGGGGAGCCGGCGGTGGCGGCGCGCGAGAGGCGCCTGGACGTGCGCGAGCTCGAGCCCCCGGAGCCGCTGGAGCGTGCGCTCGCCGCCCTGCCGGGGCTTAGGCCCGGCGAGTACCTGCACATGCTGCACCGGCGCGAGCCGCTGCTCCTCTACGATCTGCTCGAGTCCCAGGGCTTCCGGCACTGCGTCCGCGAGGGCCCCGAGGCGCCGTGGGAGATCTTCATCTGGCGCGAGGGCGACGAGGAGGCGCGCTCGGCCGCGGAGGCCGCCTGCGGCGGCTGAGCCCCATGCCCCTGGCGGCCGGCACGCCGGAGGCACCTCCCGCCCGGGAGACCCGCTGAACGATGCTTCCGGGCCTCGCGGGGCTGTCCATCGACCGCGCGCCGCCGCTCGGCGTGCCGCTGCGCTTTCTCCTGACGGCGCCCTTCCTGGCCGCGCTCGCGGGGGCGGCGCTGGCCGCGGCCGGGCCTGCCGCCGTCGCCGCCCGGCTGGGCGGGCCGGCCGTCGCCGTGGCGCACCTCTACACCCTCGGCTTCGTCACCATGGTCATGTGCGGGGCGCTGCTGCAGCTCCTGCCGGTGGTCGGCGGCGGCGCCGTGCCGGCCCAGCGCGCGGTCGCCGCCGTCGTCCATGCCCTGCTCGCCGTCTCCCCGCTCGTGCTCGGGGCGGGGCTCGCCACCGGGACCGGTGCCGCCATCGCCGCGGGCGCCGCGCTCGCGGCCGCCGCCCTCGCGCTCTTTTGCGCCGCGGGCCTCGCGGGCGTGCGCGCCTGCGCGCGGGGGCAGGACACCGTGCGCGCCATCGGCCTCGCCCTGGTGGCGCTTGCGCTGGCGCTTGCGTTCGGGCTGCTCGCGGCGCTGGCGCGCGCGCGCTGGGCGGTGCCCGCGGGGCCCTGGGGCACCCTGCACCAGGGATGGATGCTGCTGGGCTGGGTGGGCGTGCTGGTCATGGGCGTGGCCTGGCAGGTGGTGCCCATGTTCCAGATGACGCCGCCTTATCCGTCGGCGGCGCGGCGCATCCCGCTGGTGGCGCTGCTCGCGGCCCTGGCGGCCTGGAGCGCGGCCCGTCTGGCGGGGGCGAAGGACGCCTCGGCGGTGGCGCTGGCGGCCGCGGCGCTCGCGCTCGCCGCCTTCGCCGCCGTCACGCTCGTGCTCCAGGCGCGCCGGCGCCGGAGGCTGCGCGACGCCACGCTGGATGCCTGGCGGCTCGCCATGCTGGCGCTGCTTGCGGCGCTCGCCTGCGGTCTGGTGGCGGTGGCGTGGCCCGGCGCGGGGCCGGGCTGGGCCTGGGCCGCGGGGACGCTCTACCTCGCCGGCTTCGCGGGCTCTGCCATCACGGGCATGCTCTACAAGATCGTCCCCTTCCTGCTGTGGCTGCACATGCACCGGCGCCTGCACCCGCGGCCGGGTGCGACCGCGCGCGTGCCGCACCTGCGCGAGCTGCTCCCGGAGGCCCGCGCGCGGCGCCAGCTTCGCCTGCACGCGCTCGCGGTCGCGCTGCTCGCCCTCGCTGCCGCCTGGCCGCCCCTGGTCCGTCCGGCGGGGCTCGCCGCGGCGCTCGCGTGGGCGCTCCTGGGCGTGGAGCTCGCGCGCGCGGCGCTGGCCGCCCGGCGGGCGCTGGCCGCGGCGGGGTGAGATGGGAGCGGGGGGTGCGCGGCGTATACTTGAGGAGGTTCGGAAAACCGGGTTCCCGGGAGTTGCGCGCGGCCAGGGGAGGCGGCGCGGGGGCACGATCGGGAAGGAGACGGGCGCGGAGCCGCCGCGCGGGTGCGCGTGCGCGGCGGCTCCGCGCC
>WFOW01000122.1 GCA_015487895.1 Gammaproteobacteria bacterium
CCCGACCCCCGCCTCCCGCCTCTGGTGCGCGGTTACCTCCCGTAACCCGTCACCCGTCCCCCGTAACCTGTCGCCCGAAGCCACGCGTGGCGCGCGCACCGGCGTTTCCTGTACCTTTTGCCCCGTGGCGCAGGACACCAACGACCGGGGCGAGGCGCGCCTGCGCGACCAGACGGTGGCGCTCGCGGGCCTGTTCCAGGCCCTGCGGCTGGTGCAGTCGCTCGCCCATCGCGGCAGCGCCGACGAGACCGCCGAGCGCGCCTGCGTGGACAGCCTCTTCGCCGTGGACGCGCCCTCGGCGCCGGCCGTCTGGGGCGGCATCGGCAACCTCCGGCTCGGGCTGCGCACGCTCGCCGGGCAGCTCGGCGCCGGGCCGCGCGATGCCGAGCTCACCCGCTACGCGGTGGCGGTGCTGGTGGTCGAGCGCCGCCTGGCGCGCCGGCCCGACCTCCTCGAGCGCATCCGCCGCGGCATCGAGGAGGCCGCGCGCCGCGCGGCCGAGACCGGCGACCGCCTGCACCCGGCGGTGACCGAAGCCTTCGCGCGCGCCTACCGCGAGAGCGCCGGCGTCGTCGCCACGCCGGTGATGGTGCGCGGCGCGCGCGAGCACCTCGCCAGCGAGGCGATCGCGGCGCGCATCCGTACGCTGCTGCTCGCCGCCGTGCGCGCCGCCGTGCTCTGGCGCCAGAAGGGCGGCAGCCGCTGGGCGCTGCTCCTGCGCCGGCGCCGCTATGTGGAGATGGCCGCCGCCCTGGAGGCGGCAGAGGCCGCCCCTCCTGCCTGAACGTGCCGGCGCGCTGGGCAAGCCACGCCCGATGGCGGATAATGGCGCGCTTCCGGCGGCCGGCCCGCCGCTGGCTCCACCGTCCCCACGGCATGAGGAGCAGGCATGACCGACAGCTTCGGTGCGCGGGGCACGCTCCGCGTCGCTGACCGCGCCTACGAGATCCACCGCATCGCGGCGCTGGGCGACCGCCACGACGTCGCCACGCTGCCCTGGTCGCTCAAGATCCTGCTGGAGAACCTCCTGCGCCACGAGGACGGCGTCGCCGTCACCGCCGAGCAGATCGAGGCCGTGGCCGGGTGGCAGCCGCAGGAGGAGGGCCGGCGCGAGATCGCCTTCACCCCCGCGCGCGTGCTGCTGCAGGACTTTACGGGCGTGCCGGCGGTGGTGGACCTCGCCGCCATGCGCGACGCCGTGGCCGAGCTCGGCGGCGACCCGGCCCGCATCAACCCCCTGCGCCCCGCCGAGCTCGTCATCGACCATTCGGTGCAGGTGGACGCCTGGGGGCGCCCGGACGCCGTGGAGCTCAACGCCCGCATCGAGTTCGAGCGCAACCGCGAGCGCTACGCCTTCCTGCGCTGGGGCCAGCAGGCCTTCGGCAACTTCCGGGTGGTGCCGCCGGACACCGGTATCGTGCACCAGGTCAACCTCGAGCACCTGGCGCGCGTGGTCTTCTCCGAGGAGGCGGACGGCACCCTGCGGGCCTTCCCCGACACCCTGGTCGGCACCGACTCCCACACCACCATGGTCAACGGCCTCGGCGTGCTGGGCTGGGGGGTCGGCGGCATCGAGGCCGAGGCCGCCCTGCTCGGCCAGCCGATCTCGATGCTGGTGCCGGACGTGGTCGGGGTGCGGCTGACCGGCACCCTGCCCGAGGGCGCCACCGCCACCGACCTCGTGCTCACCGTCACCGAGCGCCTGCGCCGCCACGGGGTGGTGGGCAAGTTCGTCGAGTTCTTCGGGCCTGGGCTCGAGCGTCTCACCCTCGCCGACCGCGCCACGCTCGCCAACATGGCGCCCGAATACGGGGCCACCTGCGGCCTGTTCCCCATCGACGCCGAGACGCTGCGCTACCTGCGCCTGACGGGGCGCGAGGAGGCGCAGGTGGCCCTGGTCGAGGCCTACGCGCGCGAGCAGGGGCTCTTCCACGACCCCGCCGTGGAGCCGCGCTACACGGCGGTGGTCGAGATCGACATGGGCGCGGTGGAGCCGAGCCTGGCCGGCCCGCGCCGCCCCCAGGACCGCATTCCGCTGCGCGCCGCCGCGGCGAGCGTGCGCGAGTCGCTGGCCGCCGAGCGCGGCGACGGCGAGGCGGCGCGCTTCGAGGACGGGAGCGGCCACGACGCCCCGGAGCGCGCACCGGCGCACCGCGCCCCCCGTGCGGTCGTGACCATCGGCGGCGAGCGGCACGAGCTGCGCGACGGCGCCGTGGCCATCGCCGCCATCACGAGCTGCACCAACACCTCCAACCCCGAGGTGATGCTGGCGGCGGGGCTGCTCGCGCGGCGCGCGCGCGCGCGCGGCCTGCGCGCCGCCCCCTGGGTCAAGGCCAGCCTCGCGCCGGGCTCGCGGGTCGTCACCGAGTACCTGCGCGAGTCCGGCCTGCTCGAGGACCTGGCCGCCGTCGGCTTCCACGTCGTCGGCTACGGCTGCACCACCTGCATCGGCAACTCCGGACCGCTCCCCGAGCCCGTCGCGGAGGCCATCCGCGAGCACGGCCTCGTCACCTGCTCGGTGCTCTCGGGCAACCGCAACTTCGAGGGCCGCATCCACCCCGACGTGCGCCTCAACTACCTGGCCTCGCCGCCCCTGGTGGTGGCCTACGCCCTCGCCGGCTGCATGGACGCGGACCTCTCCAACGAGCCCCTGGGGCACGACGCCGCGGGCCGCCCCGTCTTCCTGCGCGAGCTCTGGCCCTCGCGCCAGGAGATCGCCGAGGCCGTGCGCGGGGCGCTGCGCGGCGAGCTCTTCCGCCGCGCCTACGCGGAGGTCTTCCGGGGCGACGCCCGCTGGGCCTCCCTGCCGGTGCCCGAGGGCGAGCGCTTCGCCTGGGACCCGGCCTCGACCTACGTGCGCCGTCCCCCGTTCTTCGACGGCATGGGCCCCGAGCCGGAGCCGGTCGGGGACATCCGCGGCGCCCGCGCGCTGGTGGTCCTCGGCGACAGCGTCACCACCGACCACATCTCGCCCGCCGGCGCCATCAAGCCCGGCACGCCGGCGGCGGCCTACCTGGAGGCGCAAGGGGTGCGCCCCGCCGACTTCAACTCCTACGGCGCGCGGCGCGGCAACCACGAGGTCATGATGCGCGGCACCTTCGCCAACGTGCGCCTGCGCAACCGCCTCGTGGAGCGCGAGGGCGGCTGGACCCTGCACCTGCCGGACGGCGAGCTCATGAGCGTCTACGACGCGGCCATGCGCTACCGCGAGGAGGGGGTGCCGCTGATCGTGCTCGCCGGGCGCGAGTACGGCTCGGGCTCCTCGCGCGACTGGGCCGCCAAGGGCCCGCGCCTGCTCGGCGTGCGCGCCGTGCTGGCGTGCAGCTACGAGCGCATCCACCGCACCAACCTGGTGTGCATGGGGGTGCTGCCGCTCGAGTTCCCGGAAGGCGAGTCCGCGGAATCCCTGGGGCTGACGGGGCGCGAGCGCTTCGACATCGAGGGCCTCGCCGGCGGCGAGGCGCGCGAGGTCACGGTGCGCGCGCGCGCCGACGACGGCCGCGAGACCGCCTTCCGCGCGCGCGTGCGGATCGACACGCCCAAGGAGCGCGAGTATTTCCGCCACGGCGGCATCCTGCACTATGTGCTGCGCAGCCTCGCCCGCTGACCGGCCCCGCCGCGGCCGGCAGGAGGACCCGCCATGGAGCTGAGCCCGCTCACCGCCATCTCGCCCGTGGACGGCCGCTACGCCGGCCGCACCGCGGAGCTGCGGCCGCTGTTCAGCGAGTACGCCCTCATCCGCCACCGCGTGCTGGTCGAGGTGCGCTGGTTCGAGGCGCTCGCCGCCGAGCCCGGCATCCCGGAGCTGCCGCCGCTCGGCGAGCACGCCCGCCGCGTGCTCGAGGGCATCGTCGAGGGCTTCTCCGAGGAGGACGCGCGCCGCGTCAAGAACATCGAGCGCATCACCAACCACGACGTCAAGGCCGTCGAGTACTTCCTCAAGGAGCGCGTGGCGGGCGTGCCGGAGCTCGCGCGCGCGAGCGAGTTCTTCCACTTCGGCTGCACCTCCGAGG
>WFOW01000123.1 GCA_015487895.1 Gammaproteobacteria bacterium
GCGGTGCACCGAGACGGCCTCGAGCGGGAGCGACAGCCGCGAGGCGATGCGCCCGGCGAGCGCGCGCGCCTCGGGGAAGGCCAAGATCCAGGGTTGCGGACCGAAACTCTGACCAATCCGCTGCGCGGATTGGTCAGCGCTGAGGCGCTTCGCGGTCATTTTCTCATTCGGGCACCCAGGGCGAGGGGATCTCGCCGGGCTCGCCGATGCGGTAGCCGCTGTCGCGCTCGGCGAGCGCGCGCGCGAAGCCGAGCTCGGCCGGCACCTCGGCGTGGATGCGGTAGAGGGGCTCGCCGCGCCGCACGGGCTCGCCGAGCTTGCGCAGCAGGTCGACCCCGGCGCCCCTGGACATGGGCGCGCCCGCGAGGCGCGCGATGCGCGCCATGCGGTGGCAGTCGATGGCCGTCACCACGCCGTCGCCCGGGGCCGTCACCTCGTGCACGAGGGAGCCCGGCGCCGGGCGCTCGCGCTGCGGGCCCTGCGCGGCGACGATCGCCTCCATGCGCGCGAGCGCGCGCCCGGAGTCGAGGATGTCGCGCGCGATGGCATAGCCCTGGCCGCCGCGCACGTCGGGGTCGAACTCGATGATGCGCCCGGCGAGCCGCAGCGACTTCTCGCGCAGGTCGGCGGGCGCGGCCGGGTCGTTCTGCAGGACCTGCATGACGTCGCGCGCCTCCAGGACCGGGCCGATGCCGCGGCCCACGGGCTGACGCCCGTCGGTGATCACGACCTCGAGGTGCAGGCCGACGCGGTCGCCCACGTACTCGAAGAGCTTGCGAAGCGCGAGCGCCTGGCGCATGGAGCGCACCTTGGCGGTGGGACCGACCGGCACGTCCACGAGCAGGTGGCTGGAGCCCGCGGCGAGCTTCTTCGACAGGATGGAGGCCACCATCTGGCCCGGCGAGTCGAGGGCGAGCGGGCGCTCGACGGCGATCAGGATGTCGTCCATGGGGGCGAGGCGCGCCGTCCCGCCCCAGGCGAGGCAGCCGCGCAGGCGGTGGACGATCTCGCGCATCTCGGACGGGTCGAGCTCGACGCGCGCCAGCACCTCCATGGTGTCCGCCGTGCCCGCGGGCGAGGTGATGGCGCGGCTCGAGGTCTTGGGGATGCACATGCCGTGGGCGGCGACGATGGGCACCACGATCATCGAGGTGCGGTTGCCCGGGATGCCGCCGATGCAGTGCTTGTCGGCCACCACGGGCTCGTCCCATGCGAGGCGCTCGCCGGTCTCGAGCATGGCGCGCGTGAGCGCCAGCACCTCGTCGCGGTCGAGCCCGGCCTGCGCGCAGGCGACGACGAAGGCGGCGAGCTCGATCTTGGAGTAGCGGTGCTCGACCACGTCGCGGGCGATGGCGCGCAGCTCCGCGAGCGAGAGGCGGTCGCCGGCCATCTTGCGCCGCACCGCCTCCATGGAGGCCGGTGGCTGGGCGTGGCGCACGCGCACGGGCGTTCCCTCCGGCGCGCCGAGCTGGTCGAAGGCCTGCTCGGCGAGCCCGAGCGCCCCCGGCGGGCAGATCGCCTCGTCGTCCACCACGTTGAGCACGGCGAGGATCGGCCGGCCCCCGCCGCGCCCGTCGGCGAGCTCGATCTCGACCTTGGCGAGGGCCTGGAAGCCCTCGGCGCGGTAGACGGGGCAGTCGCGGTGCAGGTAGGCGACGTTCTCGCGGTAGGTGTCGACGGCCACGCGCCGCAGGGGCAGCATGGCCTGGGGGACCGGGCTGGGGGCGGCGGCCATGGCGCCCCTTATACCACCGCGCCGGCCGCCGGGACAGGCGCCGGCACCCCGGGTATAATTTTCAGGAAGCTCCGAAAAATCCGGATTTTTCGGAGCTTCCCCGCGGCCAGGGACGGCCGCGGGACGGCCCATGCGCATGGACGCGCATGGCGATACGAGAAACAGCAGATTGGTCGCGAAGCACCTCGACGGATCAATCCGCGTAGCGGATTGATCAGGGCTTCGCAAGCACTTGAAGCGGCGCCGGTTCCGCCCCCATCTGGGGCGGGAAGGGCTTGCTGCGTGTCCGGATCGCGAGGAGGTGAGCCAATGCCGATCTACGAGTACCGCTGCAAGGCCTGCGGGCACGAGCTCGAGG
>WFOW01000124.1 GCA_015487895.1 Gammaproteobacteria bacterium
GCATCTCGGGGTTGTCGCGCTGCACGGAGGCGAAGTCGAGCTCGGCGTCGCTCGTGCCCGTCGCCATGCTGGAGGCGGCGCCGCCGCCGAGGCCGATGGGCAGCGCCGGACCGCCGAGAACGACGATCTGCGCGCCCGCCGGCAGCGGCGCCTTCGCCACGTGCGGCTCGCGGATGTTGCCGATGCCGCCGGCGAGCATGATGGGCTTGTGGTAGCCGCGCACCTCGCGCCCGGTGGGCCCCGGCACCTCCATCTCGAAGGTGCGGAAGTAGCCGCAGACGGCGGGGCGGCCGAACTCGTTGTTGTAGCCGGCGGCGCCGATCGGCCCCTCGAGCATGATCTCGAGCGCCGGGACGATGCGCCCCGGACGGCCGTGGTCGCGCTCCCAGGGCTGCTCGAAGCCCGGGATGCGCAGGTTCGAGACCGAAAAGCCCGTCAGCCCCGCCTTGGGGCGCGCGCCGCGGCCCGTGGCCGCCTCGTCGCGGATCTCGCCGCCGCTGCCCGTGGCGGCGCCCGGCCGCGGCGAGATCGCCGTCGGGTGGTTGTGGGTCTCGACCTTCATCAGGATGTGCACGGGCTCGCGCCGGGCGAGGTAGCGGCCGCTCGCGGGGTCGATCTGCCAGCGCTCGCCCTCGAAGCCCTCGATGACGGCGGCGTTGTCGCGGTAGGCCGAGAGGACGCCGTCGGGGCTCGCGCGGTGGCTCGCGCGGATCATGTCGAAGAGCGTGCGCGGCTGCGGGCGCCCGTCGATGCGCCAGGCGGCGTTGAAGATCTTGTGCCGGCAGTGCTCGGAGTTGGCCTGCGCGAACATGACGAGCTCGGCGTCCGTGGGGTTGCGGCCGAGCGCGCCGTAGGACTCGAGCAGGTAGTCGATCTCGTCGTCGGAGAGCGCCAGCCCCAGCTCGCGGTTGGCGGCCTCGAGCGCCGCGCGCCCGCCGCCGAGGAGGTCCACGGTGCCGAGCGGCGCGGGCTCGGCCTCCCGGAACAGCGCCTCGGCCTCCTCGAGCGCGCCGAGGACCGTCTCGGTCATGCGGTCGTGGAGGAGCGGCGCGGCGCGGTCGGCGGCCGCGGGCGGCACGGGACCGCCGCCGGCGTCGAGCAGGTACCAGGCGGTGCCGCGCTCGACGCGGCGCACCACCTCCAGGCCGCAGTTGTGGAGGATGTCCGTGGCCTTCGACGACCACGGCGAGATGGTGCCGAGGCGCGGGACCACCAGCACCAGCCGCCCGCGCGGCGGCGGCGCCTGCGGCCCCTCGCCCCCGAGCAGGGCCTCGAGGCGGGCAAGCTCGTCGGCCTCCGGCGCCCGCTCGAGGGCGACGAAGTGCACGTGCTCGGCGTGGAGGTCCCGCACCTCGGGGGCGCGCCCGCGGAGGCGCTCGAGGAGCTTGGCCTTGCGGAAGCCCGACAGCGCCGGGCCGCCTCGGAAGTAGCGCATCGCCTGCCGCCTTCGTGCCGGCGCGCCCGCCCCCGCGGCGCGCGGCCGCGGGAGGCCGGGGCGCGAAGGCGGCCATGTTAGCGGAAGGGCAGAGGCGGTGCCACGGGCGCGGCGGGCCGCACCCGCGGGCTCAGACGCGGAAGCGGCGCACGAGCCGGTCGAGGCGCTCGGAGAGCTCGGCGAGCTCGTTGAGGTGCGAGACGGCCTCGCGCACGCGCTGGGCGCTCTCGGCCTCCATGGCCGAGATCGACTCCACCGTCTGGGCCATCTCCGAGGTGGCCGCCGACTGCTCGCCGGCGGCGGCGGCGATCTGCGCCACGCGCTCGTTCATCGCCCCCACGCTCGAGGCCATGCGCTCGATCACGGAGGCGGTCTCGCGCACGCGCTCGACCATGGTGCGCGTGGCCTCGGCGACGCTCTCCATGGCGCCCTCGAGGCGGTCGTTGGCCGCCATGTTGTCCTCGATCAGCGAGGCGATGCGCGCCGTGGACTCCTGGGTCTTGTTGGCGAGCTCGCGCACCTCGTCCGCGACCACCGCGAAGCCGCGTCCCATGTCGCCGGCGCGCGCGGCCTCGATGGCGGCGTTGAGGGCGAGCAGGTTGGTCTGGGCCGCGATCTCCTTGACGAGCTGCGTGAGCCCGGTC
>WFOW01000125.1 GCA_015487895.1 Gammaproteobacteria bacterium
CAGCAGGGGTGCCGCGGGCGCCCCCTCTCCGGCGCCGCTCATCGCGCCTCCTCCGGAGCGGAGAAGCGCGTGTAAAGGGGGACCCAAACCAAGGCGAACCACCACCCGTAGAGATAGCTGTCCGCGAGCCCCAGCACGAAGCCGGTCCACGACCACTCGAAGCCCGGCAGGAGCCGACGCCAGGCCTCGAACATGGCGTACTGCGGAAACGCCAGGTCCCACAGCACGCAGGCCAGATAGCTCACGACCAGAAACAGGCTCGTCGCATGCCCGACGGCGAGCACCCTGCGCTTTAGGCTCATGGCTCGTCCTCCTCCGGAGTGGGTCGCAGGATCAGGCGGGCGGATCCGTCCCGACCTCGACCAGCGTGTCCGAGACAAAGTGGTACGGCGGGATCACGAGGTTCGTAGGCGCGGGCACCCCCTTGAACACGCGACCGGCCAGATCGAAGCGCGAGCCGTGGCACGGACAGAAGTAGCCTCCGATCCAGTCCTCGCCCAGGTCCGGCGGACCCACCTCGGGCCGGTAGGTGGGCACGCAGCCGAGATGGGTGCACAGCCCGATGGCCACGAAGAGTTCCGGGCGGATGGAGCGGTGGGGATTGCGGGCATAGGGCGGCTGCTGGGTCTCCACGCGTGAGTCCGGGTCGCGCAGGCGCGCCAGATGCCCCGGATCGCGCATGCGCTCGAGCATCCCCGGCGTGCGGCGCAAAAGCCACACGGGCCGCCCACGCCAGGCCACCGTGATCTGCTGGCCCGGCTCGAGCCTGCTGACGTCCACCTCCACGGGCGCGCCGGCGGCGCGCGCCCGGGCGCTCGGGCGCAGGCTGGCGAGGAAGGGGGCGAGCGCCGCGGCCGCGCCTGCGGCACCCGCCACCACCGCGGTCGCCGTCAGGAAGCGTCGGCGGTGCATGGAGACCCCTCAACCGCCCGGGAAAACCGCGATCTGGTGACCAACGCCACGCGGCAAGCGAATCTCGCGCAGCACCTTGAGCGAGCCCGTGTCCAGCACCCAGACCACGGACGCCCTCCGGCTGGTCATGTAGGCCTTGCCTGCACCGACCGCCGCCACATGGAACGGAGCCGGTGCGATGCGGGCCTCGCGCCGTTCACCCGTCGCGAGATCAACCGCCACCACCTGATCGGAATCCCTGGCGGTCGCGATCAGCCGCCCCCCATCGGCGGTGAGAGCCACGCCGTGGGGCACGCGGCCCACGGTAAAGCGTCTCAACACGCGACCGCTCGCGGTATCGAGCTCGGCCACCGTGCCGGCCCCGGCCTCGGTCACGTACAGGCGGCTGCCGTCCGCCGACAGTGCGAGGTGTTCCGGTGCCTTGCCGACAGGGAGGTTGCGCAGCACCCGCCAGCGCGCCGTGTCGATCTCGCTCACCGTATCGTCACCGGCATTGCTGACATACACGCGGCGCCCGTCGCCGCTGGCCACCACATAGTTGGGCGCGGACCCCGCGGTCACGGTGCGTGTCACGCGGCCTTGGGCGACGTCGATCACGCTGATCGTGCCCTGCGCAGTATGCGCTGCCACGGCGTGCCGCCCGTCCGGCAACATGGCGATGTGATGGGCCATACCGGGCACCGTGACGCGCCGCAGCACACGGCGCCGGCGGGTGTCGATGATCAAGACATGTCCGGCCGCGGCGGCCCCGGACGGCGCGGTGCCCCCGTCCCGGTGAGGGCCCCCGTGCCCGGCCCGGGGCATCTTCGCAGGCCGCTCCCGGGGATCACCGCCATGCCCGTCCAGGGTGCCCGCAAGGAGCAGCCGTCCGTCGGGCGTGACTGCCAGGGCATGCACGTTTCCGACACCGTCGATCGTCCCCGCGAGCGTATCGCGCGCGGCATCGATGACGGCGATACGGCCCGCGGTCGAAAACGGCACGTAGGCCACCGCTCCCGCCGCATCACCCGTGCCGGGCGGTTCCGCGGCGAGTGCGGTCATCGCGAGGATCACAGCCGCCGTCCCGTGGAGAGCCGGGCCCGAAGTGACGATCAGCCTCGCACCCATCTGCACCCTCCTCCTCCGCGAGCCTCCTCCGCGAGCCTCCTCCGCGAGCCTCCTCCGCGAGCCTCCTCCGCGAGCCTCCTCCGCGACCGGGGGTGGCCGCGGGACGGCTCATGCGCAGGAGCGCGCATGACGCTGCGGCAAAAACCACAGATGGCCGCCGGGCGCTCCCGCCCTGACCGATCCGCGCAGCGGATATTGATCAGGGCTCGCATTCCACACC
>WFOW01000126.1 GCA_015487895.1 Gammaproteobacteria bacterium
CAGCCTTCCGAGCAGCTCCGCGCAGGCGCCCCAGCGCCCCTCGGCGGCCGCCACCGCGGCACGCGCCTCCAGCCCCGGGGGCGTCTCGAGCACCTCGGCGGGCACCCCCTCCAGCCAGCGGGCCGCCGCCTTCGCCTCCCCCCTCCGCGCCGCCAGCCTGGCGAGCGCGAGCCGCGCCGGCACCTCGCCGCCGGGCAGCGAGAGGGCCTCCCGGTAGGCCCTCTCCGCCGCCTCCGGCCTGCCCAGACGCTCGCGCACGCCCCCCAGCAGCAGCCGGGGCCGCCACGCCCGGGGGGCGAGCTCGGCCAGCCGCACCAGGGCGGCCTCCGCCCCTTCGCCGTCGCCCAGCCGCGTCAGGGCCTTGGCGAGGAGGAGCAGGGCACGGGCGTCGCCGGGATCGCGCTCCAGCACGGCCCGCGCCTCGCTCGCCGCATCCGCCCACTCCCCCTGCTCGAGGAGGAGCCCCCCCAGCACCAGACGTGCACGCGGGCTCTCCGGTTCCCGCTCCACCGCAGCCCGGGCCCATCGGAGGGCGGCATCCATGTCCCCGTCCTGGCTCGCCAGCATGGCAAGCCGCAGGGCCGCATCCGCGCGCCGCGGCTCATCCTCGTGGGCCTCGCGCAGGAGGCGCCTAGCATCCTCCTTCCGCCCTTCGCGAAGATGGAGGTCGGCGAGGCCGAGCTTCGCCTGCACCAGCTTGGGCTCCGCCTCCAGCGCCCGGCGGTAGGCCCGCCCGGCCTCCTCGATCCTGCCCCCGCGGACGAGGGCGCGGGCAAGAAGCAGCCAGTACGCCCCCTTTCCGGGGCGCGCCTCGACCAGCCGCCGGGCCGCCCGCTCGGCGCGCCCGGCGTCGCCGGCCCGCAGCGCGAGGACGGCCTCCAGGAGCGCTCCGGCTGCCGCATCATCGGATCCCTCGGCGGGAGAGAGCGTCTCGCGCGCGAGACGCAGCGCCTGCTCCAGCCTGCCGGCGCCGGCCAGCGCCAGGGCCGATTCCAGGCGGATCACCGGGGCGGGAACGCTCGCGGCCCGCTCCAGCGACGCCAGCGCCTCCTCCCTGCGGCCGACCCGCAGCAGCGCCATCCCCCGCACCGCGTGCCAGGCGGGATCCTCACGCTGGCGCGGCGGCGCCGCATCCACGACCTTCAGCGCCTCCTGCGGCTCGTTCCAGCGCAGGAGGAGCCGCGCCAGGATGAGACGCACGTCGAGCAGCCAGGGCCGCATCCCGAGCGCGCGCCCCAGCGCCTGCATCGCCTGCTCGCGGTTGCCCAGGGCGGCATGGGCGAGCCCCAGCGCCACGAGCACCGGAACGCTCTGCGGGGCGGCCTCCGAGGCCGTCTGCAGCAGCTCCAGCCCTTCCTGGGGACGGCCTCCCATCAAGGCACGCATCCCCCGCGCATAGAGCGCCTGGGGATCCCGGGGCGCCGCCCTGGCCAGGATCTTCAGATCCCGGTCCGCATCCTCGAGCCGGCCGAGACGCAGCAGCACCAGCACGCGCTGCACACGTGCCCCGTGGTTCGCCGCGTTCAGCTCCAGCGCCCGCTCGAGCGCGGCGAGCGCGGCATCGAGCCGCCCGCGCACGCGCTCGGTGACCCCGAGCATGACGGCGGCGAGCTCGGCCGCCTCGTCACGGATCTCCCCGAAGGCCAGGGCGCGCAGGGTCTCGAGCGCCGCGTCATCCTTCCCGCGCGCCTGATCGAGGCGTGCCCGGGCGAGACGTAGCCACCGGGCCTGGGGGGAGAGGGCGAGGGCCTCCTGGATCCGGCGGTCGGCCTCCTCCAGCCGCCCCTGGGCGAGCTCGCCCAGGGCCTTGATCCCCGCAAGGTCGGCGGCCACCCGCGGGGGCAGCCCCTCGGCCTCCAGCGCCACGAGCGCCCCCAGGCGCCGCTGCGCGAGAAGCGACTGCGCCAGGGGCAGCACGAGGGACTCGTAGGCCATCCCCAGCTCCAGCGCCCGCCGGAGTTCCTTTTCCGCCGCCGCCGGCGCACCCATCCGGAGGTGGGCGAGCCCGAGCAGCCAGCGTGCGCGAACCTCGCCCGGGGAGTCGGCGAGCACGCTTTTGAGGAGGACGACGGCCCTGCGCAGCTCCCCCGCGCGGAAGGCTGTCTCCGCCTCGGCAAGACGCTGTCGGGGATCCGCGACACCGCTTCCCCGCTCACACGCGGCCAGCACCGCGGCGAGCACGAGCGCGAGGGCCGCCCCCCCGATGCGTCCCGCCAAGGTCTTGCCCGCGTTCATCGTTCCGCTCCTCCCAGACGCCTCGCCAGGGCCCGGGCCTCCCCCAGCTCCTCGTAATCCGCCCCCGGCGCGAGCGCCTTCGCGAGCGCCTCGCGTGCACGCCGGGTGTCGCCGACCCGCGACAGCGCCTCCGCCAGGTGGTACTGGATCTCCGGTGAGCTGGGGAGATAGAGCGCGGCCGATTCAAGGATGCGAAGCCCCTCGGCGACCTTCCCCGACTTCACCAGCGCCCAGCCGTAGGTGTCCATGATGGCCGGATTGTCGGAATCCAGCTCGTAGGCCCGCCGGGCGGTCTCGAGGGCCCGAGAATCACCCCTACGGAGATAGAGCCAGGCAAGGTTGTTGAGAACCACCGCGCTGGGCCGGGGCAGCTTCGCCAGGCGCTCGTACTCGGCCTGGGCGGCCGTCTTCCGCCCCAGCGCCTCGTAGAGGCCCGCGAGCGCGAGGCGCATGGCATGATCCTCAGGGCGGCGGGCAAGCCACGCGGTGAGCACCTCGGCCGCCTCGGCGCGCCGGCCGGCACGTGTCAGGGCGCGGACGTGCGCGGCCACGGCGTGGCGGTCGTCCGGAGCGGCCTCGCGCCAGGCGGCATACGCCCCGGCGGCCTCGGCATGGCGGCCCGCGGCCTCGAGCACCATGCCCTCGAGGGCGAGGCCGGTGGTGCGCGCCTGCGCGGGCTCCTGCCAGGACTGCACCTCGCGCGCGAGCGCCAGCGCCTCGTCGATGCGCCGCAGCGCCATCAGGGCGCGCACGCGCAACGCCGCCGCCACCAGGTCGTGCGGGCGCTCGCGCGCGGCGGCCTCGGCGCTCGCGAGGGCGGCCTCGTGCTCGCCCGCGGCGAGCTGGGCCTCGGCGAGCATCAGCCGGACGCGGGCCGGACGCCGCGCGCGGTCGGCGGCCCTGGCGAGCGTGGCCACCGCCTCGCGCGCCTTCCCGGCGGCGAGCTGCGTGCGCCCGAGCAGCGCCAGCGCCGCAGGGCTCTCGGGCCAGCGGTCGGCGGCGGCGCGTGCGGCGGCGAGGGCCTTGTCGCTCTCTCGCGCGCGCAGGTGCGTGCCCACGAGGGCGGCATGCAGGGCGAAGGCCTCCGGACGGCGCTCGATCGCCTGCTCGAGCAGGGCGACCGCCTCGGCGAGGCGGCCGCGCGCCTCGAGCAGCGCGGCGAGCGCCACGGCCGCGCGCGGCTCGCCGGGCTGGGCCTCGAGCACCTCGCGGTAGCGGCGCTCGGCCGCATCCGCCTTGCCCTCCATGAGATCGATGCGGGCGAGCCGCAGCTTCGCCCCCACGAGGTCCGGCCTGCGCGCGAGCGCGCGCTCGTAGGCGCGCCGCGCCGCGGCCAGATCCTTGCGCGCGAGCTGGACCGCGCCCTCGACCATGTCCGCGAGGGGCGAGCCCGGGTAGCGCTCGCGCATGCGCCGCACCGCATCGAGCGCGCCGTCGGCGTCGCCCTGGCGGAGCCGCACGTAGGCGAGCATGACGTCGGCCTGGGGCAGCCGCGCCTTGCCGACCTCGACCGCGGCCTCGAGGCTCTCCGCCGCCGCCCCCAGCTCGCCCGCGGCGAGGCGCCCGAGCGCGAGACGCAGCCGGAGGTCCGCGGCCTCGGGGGCGAGCTCCACGGCGCGCTCGAGGCGCGCGTTGCCCTGGTCCAGGCGCCCGAGGGCGATCTCGGCCGTGCCGGCCAGCACGAGGAGCTGGGGATCGTCGGGCTGGCGCGCCAGCGCCGGCTCGATCAGGCGCAGCGCCGCCTCCGGCTCGCCGGCACGGAGGTGGGCTGCGGCGAGCAGCTTGCGCGCCGGCAGGGCCTCGGGCCGGTGCTTGAGGAAGCGGCCGAGGTGCTCGATGGCGAGGCTGTCGTTGCCGCGCGCGTACTGGACCACCCCCATCAGGAAGTGGGCCTGGGGATGCTCCGGGGCCTGCTGCAGCACGCGCTGCAGCGCCCCCTCGGCCTCCTCCAGCCTGCCGCGGCGTAGCGCGAGGTAGCCGGCGAGGTGGTGCACCGCCGTCAGCCGCGGCCAGCGCCGCTGGAGCCGCGCGAGGTCCCGCTCGGCCTCGTCGAGCCGGCCGAGCTCGATCGCCACGGCCGCCCGCCCCAGCAGCCCGCGCGGATCGTAGGGCGCGACCTCGGCGGCGCGCCCGAAGGCCGCGTGCGCGGCCTCGCGGTCGCCGCGCGTGAGCTCGACCTGCGCCAGCGTGAGCCAGGCCGAGACGGCCTTCGGCCGCGCCTCGGTCGCCGCCTGCGCGTGGCGGCGCGCCGCCTCCGGGTCGCCCGCACGGAGCTCGACCGAGGCGAGCCCCGCGAGCGCGCCCGCGTGGCCGGGGCGCACCGCGAGCGCGGCGTCGAAGGCCTTGCGCGCCGCGTCCAGGTCCCCGCGCGCGAGCGCGATCCGGCCGCGCAGCGCGCGGAGGTCTGCGAGCGCCTCGTCCGTGATCCCCGCCTCGTCGGAGACGATGGCCGCGGCCTCGTCCATGCGGCCCTGGACGAGGAGCGCCGTGGCGAGCCCCACGGCCCAGCGCGCACGCGGCGCGCCGAGCGCCCGGGCGCGCCGCAGCGACTGCTCGGCGGCGGCCGCCTGGCCGAGCCGCAGCTGCGCAAGCCCCAGCAGGGCGCGCGCCTCGGCGTCGTCCGGGACCTTGCTCAGGTGCTCCTTGAGGATGATGGCGGCCGCGCGCGGCTCACCCGCCTCGAGCGCCTCGCGCGCGCGCTCGAGGGCGCCCGCGCCGGCCGCGGGTGCCGCGGCGGCGGCGAGCGCGAGGGCGAGCAGCGCCGCCACGAGCCGCCGTCGCGCCGCGGCGCGTGCGTCCCCGCTGCCGCGGGCCCCGCGCACGCTCACTCCCTCCCGGCCGCGTGCGCGGCCTCCGCCGCCTCCCGAGGCTCGCCGCCGTTGCCGCCGCGCGGCGGCTGGATGCCGAGCTTCGACATGAGCGCGTAGAGCGTGGGGCGCGTGATGCCGAGAAGCTCGGCCGCCCGCTGGACGCGCCCCTCGGCCCGGGCCAGGGCATGCAGCACCGCCTTGCGCTCGGCCTCCTCGCGGATGCGCCGCAGGTTGAGCGGCGCCGACGCCTCGTCCGGGACCGGCAGCTCCAGGTCCTCCGGCGTCAGGCGCGTGTGCTCGGCAAGGATGACGGCGCGGCGGATGCGGTTCTCGAGCTCGCGCACGTTGCCGGGCCAGTGCCAGGCGTCGATGGCGGCGGCCGCCTCGGGGGTCAGCCCTGTCACCCGGCGGCCAAGCTCGCGCCCGTGGCGCTCGATGAAGGCGCGCGCGAGCAGCACGGCATCGCCCGGGCGCTCGCGCAGCGGCGGGATGCGGACCTCGATCTCGTTGATGCGGTAGTAGAGATCCTCGCGGAAGCGCCCCTCGGCGATCAGGTCCTGGAGCGGCTGGTTGGTGGCGCAGACCACGCGCACGTCGACCGGGATCTCGCGGCGGCTGCCGAGGCGCTCGACGGTGCGCTCCTGCAGGAAGCGCAGGAGCTTCGCCTGCAGGGCCATGGGCAGGTCACCCACCTCGTCCAGGAACAGGGTGCCGCCGTCGGCGCACTCGATCTTGCCCGGCGTGCTGCGCGTCGCCCCCGTGAAGGCGCCCTTCTCGTAGCCGAAGAGCTCGCTCTCGAGCAGGGTCTCGGGGATGGCGGCGCAGTTGATGGCCACCAGCCTGCCCTCGCGGCCCGAGAGCTCGTGGAGCGCGCGCGCGAGCAGCTCCTTGCCGGTGCCGGACTCGCCGAGCAGCAGCACCGTGGCGCTGGTCGGGGCCACCTTCTCGATCAGCCGGCACACCTTGGTCATCTGGGGGCTCGCGGCGACGATGCCCTCCAGCACCGGGCGCACCTGGCGCTGGAGGCGCGCGTTCTCGAGCTCGAGCTCGTGCAGCCGCAGGGCGCGCTCGACCGTGAGCTGCAGCGTCTCGGCCTCCACCGGCTTCTGGTAGAAGTCGTAGGCGCCCTCGGCGACGGCGCGCACGGCGGCCTCACGCGCGTCGTTGCCCGTGATGACGATGATCTTGGTGTGCGGGGCGATGCGCAGAATCTCGCCGATGGCCTTCATGCCCTCGCTCACCCCGCCCGGATCGGGCGGCAGGCCGAGGTCGAGCGTCACCACGGGGGGCTCGTGGCGGCGCACCGCCGCCACCGCGCCTTCGCGGTCCTCGGCGGTGACGACCTCGAAGCCCTCGAAGGACCACTTGAGCTGCTTGCGCAGCCCCGGATCGTCCTCGACCACCAGCAGCTTGGGTCCGTTCCGCTTGGCGCTCATGATGCGGCCTCCGCGCGCGCGCCGACCTCGACGGCCGCCAGGGGGAAGCGCAGCCGGAAGACCGTGCCCTCGCCGGGCGCGGACTCCACCTCCACCTCGCCGCCGGCGGCGCGCGCGAACTCGCGCGCCTCGTAGGCGCCGATGCCCATGCCCGTGACGCCCTTGGTCGTGTCGAAGGGCCGGAAGAGGCGCTCGCGCACGAACTCCGGCGTCATGCCCACCCCGTCGTCGCGGATCTCCACCACCGCCTCGCGCTCGCCGGCGCGCGCAAGCGAGACCTCCACGCGGCCGTCGGCCGACGTCGCCTCCTGCGCGTTCTGGATCAGGTGCTCGATGACGGCCTGCAGCCGCTCGCGCTCTGCACGGATCCACAGGCCGGGCTCGTGGGCCACGAGCCGGGGCGCGGGCCGCGACTGCGTGCGGGCGGCCACCGCCCGCTCGACCGCCTCCGAGAGGTTGACGGGCTCGCCGGCGGCGCAGGCGCGCGCGCTGCGCAGCTGCTCCATCAGCCGTCCCATGCGGCGCACGGCATTGGCGACGGTGTCCATGGCGTCGTCCATGAACTCCGGATTGCCGCGATGGCGCTCGGCGTTGCGGACCACCAGGTCGAGCTGGGCGATGAGGTTCTTGAGGTCGTGGACGACCACGGCGGCCAGGCGGTTGAAGGCCTCGAACTGGCGCGCCTCGGTGAGCGCGGCCGCCGCCTGCTCGAGCACCAGGTAGCTCGCGGCCTGGCGGCCGGCGGTGCGCAGGAGGTCGCGCGTCTCCCAGTCGAGCTCCACATCCACGCGCGGCTGCGCCAGCCCGGCGACGCCCGCGAGCGCCTCGCCATGGAAGAGCGGCACGAGGAAGCGCAGCCGCCCGCACCAGGCAGGCGGCGCAAGCCCGCCGTAGCGCTCGGGCCGATCGCGCAGCTCCCCGAGGTCCACCACCCAGCCGCGCTCGGCCATGAGGCGCAGGAGCGGATCGTCCTCGCGCAGCCGCCCCTCGGGCAGCGGCAGGTTCCAGGCCCCGGCGGGCTCGTAGCCGCGGCCCTCGCGCCGCCACACCACCGCGCCCGGGCTCTCGACGAGCGCCGCGAGCGCGCGGCCCACGCGCTCGGCCAGCGGCATGCCCGCCTGCTCGCCCGCGCCCGAGAGCGCATCGGTCAGGCGCAGCCACTCCTCGCGGTAGTCGTAGCGGTAGCTGAAGAAGTGCTTGTCGAGGAAGACGCGAAGCCGCGCGCGCGCCCCGCCCGAGACGAAGAGCAGGGCCAGCACCGCGAGCGCACCGGCGAGGAAGGCGATCTGGGCCACCGTGCCCCAGGAGCCCCCGGTGGCGCGGATCCACTGCCCCGCCGCCGCCATCGCCAGCAGGTAGGCGCCGGTGCCGAGCAGTGTGGCGGTGTGCATGGCCATGCGCCGCGAGACGAAGACGTCGAGCGACCACTGCGGGTTGCGCGCGGCGGCCACGGCGAGCAGGGGCGCGGCGAGCGCGACCACCGCGCCGCGCGCCGCCCAAGCGTTCGGGTCCACCGCCCCGACCAGCAGGCCGTTGGCGGCGAGGAAGACGTCGTAGCCCCCCATCAGGCCGAGCGCCACGCACAGGTACTTGACCGCCCACCGCCGGTCGGTGCGCGTGTTGCGCCAGACCTGCTCGACGAGCAGCAGCAGCACCACGGCGGCGAGGAGCTGGGCGCCGAAGAAGGTGCGCGCCGCCGTCTGCCCGCCAAGCGCCTTGAGCAGCGGCAGCGCCCCGACGGCGGCAAGCTCCGCCATGACAGCCACCGCCGCCGCCGCGAGCAGCACGGGCAGCGGCATGCGGCGCCAGCCGCTGGCGCCGGCGGCCAGCACCTGCAGCAGGAAGGCCATCCATGCCGCATGACGCAGGGGCTCGGCGAGCAGCAGCAGCGCTGCGGGGCGCCAGGCGGCATGGGCGGCCAGCGCCACCCCCCACAACGCGGTCGCCACAGCGGCGGCGATCAGCCAGGCCCCGGCTTGGCGGCCGCGCCAGCCCGCCGCGAGCACCCCCGCCAGCGCCAGGAAGGCAAGGGCCGCGAGACCGTGGCTCACCAGCGCCGGAGTCAGCGTGCCGGCCATGGCTCCCTCAGTGGGCCCCGCGGCCCCACAGCACCACCTCCACGGTGCGCAGGATGACGTAGAGGTCGAAGAGCAGGCTGTAGTTCTTCACGTAGTAGAGGTCGTACTCGAGCTTCTCGCGCGCGTCGCGCTCGCTGTCGGTGTAGCCGTAGCAGATCTGCGCCCAGCCCGTGATCCCGGGCTTCACGCGGTGGCGCTCGTTGTAGTACGGGATGCGGGCGGCGAGCTCGCGCACGAACTCCGGCCGCTCCGGCCGCGGGCCGACGAAGCTCATCTCGCCGCGCAGCACGTTGACGAGCTGCGGCAGCTCGTCGATGCGCGCCTTGCGCAGCAGGCGGCCGACGCGGGTGATGCGCGGGTCGTCGCGGCTCGCCCAGCGCGGGCGCCCGTCGGCCTCGGCGTCCACGCGCATGCTGCGGAACTTGAGCAGCTCGAAGGGGCGGCCGTGCTGCCCGACGCGCACCTGGCGGTAGAGCACCGGGCCGGGGCTGTCGAGACGGATGGCGAACGCCACGAGCAGCATCAGCGGCGCGGCGAGCACGAGCAGCACCAGGCTCACGGCCACGTCGAAGGCGCGCTTGGCGCGCGCCCGCAGCCATCCCTGCCGGAAGCCGTCCTCGAACACGAGCCAGCTCGGCGACAGCGTCTCGAGCTTGATGCGCCCGGTCTCGCGCTCGAAGAAGGTGGCGAGATCGATGACCTGCACGCCGCCGAGGCGGCAGTCGAGCAGCTCGTGGATGGGCAGGCCGCCCCGGCGCTCGTCGACCGCCACCACCACCTCGTCGATGGCATGGCGGCGCACGATGCGCGCGAGCGGCCGGTCGTGCGGCAGCACCGGGGCGTCCGTGCCGATGCGGTTCTCGCCGCCGACGGAGACGTAGGCGACGATCTCGAACCCGCGCCGGTCGGCGCGTCGGCGCAGGCGCTTGAGCGTGGCGGCGCGCTCTCCGGCCCCGAGCACGAGCACGCGCCGGCTGAGGGCGCGCTCGTCGAGCAGCCCGAAATAGACCGCGCGCAGGGCGAGGCTCGCCGGCAGCGAGAGCCCCAGGGCGATGGCGAGGATGCCGCGGCCGATCTCGAGGGCCGGCACGGCGTAGTAGACCAGCCCGAGCCCGAGGGCCCCGAGGCCAAGGCCGAGCGCCGCGCGCACGAGCGCCCCGGACCAGCCCTCGCGGAAGTTGCGCTGATAGAGCCCCATCGCCGCCATGCCGGCGGCGAGCGCCACGGCGATGGCCGCGCTGCGCAGGCCGAGCGGTCCGGCCCACGCCTCGGCGGCGGCCATGTCGCCGCGGAAGCGAAGCCAGGCGGCCAGATAGACGGCGCCGGCGAAGACGGCGAGCTCGGCGGCGAGCAGCAGCACCGTCATCAGCGAGACGTGGCCGCCGAAAAGCCGCACGTAGCGCACGCGCAGGCGCGCCGGGGGCGCCTCGAGGACGGCCCCCGCGCCCGGGAAGGGCACGGCCGGCGCGCCCGTTCCGGTCGCCCTCCGCCCCTTCGTCCCGCCCTCGCGCGCAGGCTCCACGCTCATCCGCTCGCTTCTCCTCTCCCCTGCGGCTCTCCCACAAGGCGTGCACGGGACACCGGACCGTCGTCCGCGGTGACGCCAAGGACGCTAGCACAGGGGCCTGCCACCCCATAGCTTGGAAGGCGCAAGAGGCTGTAGGGACGCGCAAATGGCGCGTGTAAGAAAAGGCTTACACGAAAACGGCTCCCGAAACAGAAGCTTGCCGTGCAGGGGGGGCGGAAGATGGAGCTGGCGGTGGGACTCGAACCCACGACCGTCCGCTTACAAGGCGGGTGCTCTACCGGCTGAGCTACGCCAGCGGATGCGTGCGCGATTCTAACCCGGGCCGGGGTCCGCAAGGCAGGACGCGCCCTCGAGCCGCCGCGCGCGCAGGAAAGCCTCCAGCGCGTCCGTCTCCCCGCGCAGCTCCACCCGCCAGCGGTCCTCCCGGCGCACGCGCGGCTCGACGACGGGCTCGTAGCCGAGGGCGGCGGCTTGCTCCCGGCGCCGCTCCGCGAGCGCACGGTTGCGGAAGAGCCCGAGCGAGACGGCGTTGGCGCGCCGGCCGCCCAGCACCTGCACGTCGCGCACGCCGGCCTCCGCCAGCCTTCGCACCGCCTCGCGCGCGGCATCCCGGTCCGGGAAAGGCGGCAGGTAGACCCAGTAGCCCGTCACCCGCTGCGCCCGCTCGCGGGCGACAGCGGCCTCCAGCCCTGCCGCGCGGGCCGTCCCTGCGAGGGCCCGGGCACGCTCGCCCACGGCGACGGCGACGGCACGGCAGGCGGAGGCCGCCCCGCCGTCCCCGCCTTCCTCCTCCTGGAGCAGGCGCAGCCGCGGCACGTCGGGCGGGAGCGGCGCCTGGGCCATCCGTTGGGCCGTCCGCTCGCGCTGGAGCCACAGGAAGGCGACCAGGTTGGCGAGCGCCAGCACGAGGACGAGGATGCGCAGCGCCGGGCGGCTCACGGTGCCCCGCCCCCCTCGTCCGCCGCGGCGGGCTCGAGCGCCATGCGGGCCAGCCCCCGCAGCACCAACGCCGGCTCGTGGCACCAGCCCTCACCCAGCAGGGGCAGCAGGGCCGGCGCGTCGCCCCCGGTGAGCACGCGCACGGTTCCGGAACCGAGCGCCTCGCCGACATCGGCCCCGGCACGCGCTACGAAGGCCGCGAGGCAGTGGAGCGTGCCGGCGGTGACGGCATCGCGCGTGCTGCGCGCGAGCAGCGCCACCTCCTGCGGGCGTCCCCCGAGGGCGTCGGCCTCGGCCACGCCCGCGGTGCCCGTGGCGAGCGAGCGGCGCATGAGGCCGAGGCCGGGCGCGATGAGCCCGCCGAGATGGGCACCGTCGGCGGCAAGGGCGTCCACCGTGACGGCCGTGCCGCAGTCGACGATGCACACGGGACGTCCCGGGAACAGCCCCCGCGCGGCCACCAGCGCGGCCCAGCGGTCGGCGCCGAGCCGCTCCGGCTCGTGGTAGGCGTTGCGCACGCCCCAGCCCTCCGCCGGCGCCTGCACGCGCGTCACCTCCACGCCCCAGCGGCGCCGGCACCAGCCGGCGAGCGCGCCGGCGGCCTCCTCCCCGGAGACGGCACATGCCAGCACCGCCTGCGGCGCCGCGAGCCCCGACCAGGCCGCATCCAGCACCGGCTCCAGCGGCCTGCCTCCGTGCACCACGGCCGCGGGGCGGCCCAGCGTGCCGTCCTCGCCCAGCATCGCCCAGCGCAGGCGCGTGTTGCCGAGGTCAACCAGCAGCCTCATGCCAGCCCCGCACGCTGACCTCGCCCGAGGAGAGGCGCCGCAGGCCCGCCTCGGTCTCGAGCAGGAGCGCCCCGCCGGCATCGATGCCGAGGGCCCGTCCCCGCAGCGCCCCGTCCGGCCCATGCACCTCGACCTCGCGGCCGGCGAGGGCGTCGCGGCGCACCCAGCCGTCGGCGAAGGGGGCGAGGCCGTGCGCCGCGAAGCGCTCGAGCGCCTCGACCAGCCCCCCCAGCACGCGCCCGGCGAGGCGGTTGCGCGAGCAGTCGGGCGGGCCCGGTAGCGCGGCGAGCTCGGTCCACGGCTGATCCAGCCCGGCAGCCGCGGAGGGCGGCATGCGCACGTTGACGCCCACCCCGACGATGGCGCGCGCCGGCCCGCTCTCCTCGCCGGAGACGTCGATGAGGATTCCTCCGAGCTTGGCGCCCCCGTGGACAAGATCGTTGGGCCACTTCAGGCCCACCTCCTCAGCCCCGCAGGCTTCCAGCGCCTCCGCCACGGCCACGCCCGTGGCGACGCTGAGGCCGGCGAGCGCCGTGGGGCTCGCCTCGAAGCGCCACCGCACCGACAGGTAGAGGTGCGCCCCGAAGGGCGAGACCCAGCGCCGCCCCCGGCGCCCGCGCCCGGCCGTCTGGCACTCGGCGAGACAGGCGGCGGGGCCGTCGTCCGGCTGGCGCCGCAGCCATTCGCTCGTCGAGTCGACGAGATCGTGCACCACGAGGG
>WFOW01000127.1 GCA_015487895.1 Gammaproteobacteria bacterium
GCCCCGGTGCGCCGCTACATCGCCTACTTCCAGGCGTACACCAACACCTACGGCGAGGTGGAGCGCCTGCGCGCGCTCTACGACGAGGCGCTCGCCGAGCCCGACGTGGTGGGGCTCTCGGTGGGCACACGCCCCGACTGCGTGCCGCCCGAGGTTCTGGATCTGCTGGCGGGCTACCGCGAGCGCGGGCTGGAGGTCTGGCTCGAGCTCGGGCTGCAGTCGAGCTTCGACGCCACGCTCGCGCGCGTCAACCGCGGCCACGGATTCGCCGAGTACCGCGAGACCGTGCGCGCCGCGCGCCGGCGCGCCATCCCCGTGTGCACCCACCTCATCGTCGGCCTGCCGGGCGAGGGCGCGCATCACGCGCGCGTGACGCTCGAGCGGGTGCTGGAGCTCGGCGTCGAGGGGCTCAAGCTGCACCCGCTGCACGTGGTGCGCGGCACGCGGCTCGCGCGGGAATGGCGCGCCGGCGGCTACCGGCCCCTCGAGCTCGAGGAGTACGTGGGGCTCGCGGCCGAGCTCGTCGCCCGCACGCCCTGGGAGGTGGTCTTCCACCGCCTCACGGGCACGGCCCCGCGCGGGCTGCTGCTCGCGCCCGAGTGGTGCGCGCGCAAGTGGGTCGTGCTCAACGGCATCGAGGCGGCGCTGCGCGGGGCCGGGCTGCGCCAGGGCGCCCTCGCCGGCGCCCCGCTCGCGGAGGCGCTCGCGTGAGGCGGCCGGAGCTCGTCTGCCCCGCCGGCACCCTGCCGGCCCTGCGCGCGGCGGTCGAGGGCGGCGCCGACGCCGTCTACGTCGGCCTGCGCGGGGCCACCAACGCGCGCAACTTCCCGGGCCTCAACCTGACGCCGCGCGAGCTCGCCGAGGGCGTGCGCCATGCCCACGCGGCGGGCGCCCGCGTCTTCCTCGCCCTCAACACCTATCCCGGCCCCGAGGAGTGGCCGGAGGCCGAGGCGGCGGTGGACGCCGCGGCCGAGGCGGGCGTCGACGCCCTCATCGCCGCCGATCCCGGCCTGCTCGCCCGCGCGCGCGAGCGCCACCCGGGGCTCGCCCTGCACCTCTCGGTGCAGGGCTCGGCCACCAACCGCCGGGCCATCGGCTTCTACCACGAGCGGCTCGGCATACGCCGCGTGGTCCTGCCGCGGGTGCTGTCGCTGGCGCAGGTGCGGCGCCTGGTCGAGCGGCTCCCCGTCGAGGTCGAGGTCTTCGCCTTCGGCAGCCTGTGCGTGATGGTCGAGGGCCGCTGCATGCTCTCCTCCTATGTCACGGGCGAGTCGCCGAACCGCTGCGGCGTGTGCTCGCCGGCGAAGGCGGTGCGCTGGGAGGAGGGCCCGGAGGGGCGCAGCGTGCGGCTGAACGGCGTGCTCGTCGAGCGCTTCGGCTCCGGCGAGCCGGCCGGCTATCCCGTGCTGTGCAAGGGGCGCTTCCGGGTGGGCGGCCACGTCTACCACGCCATCGAGGAGCCCACGAGCCTCAACGTGCTCGACATCCTGCCGGAGCTGGTGCGCTGCGGGGTGGCCGCCCTCAAGGTGGAGGGCCGCCAGCGCAGCCCCGCCTACGTGGCGCAGGTCACCCGGGTGCTGCGCGAGGCGCTCGACGCCTGCCTCGCCGATCCCGACGGCTACCGGCCGGATCCCGCCTGGGTGGCGGCCCTCGACCGCGTCTCCGAGGGCAGCACGCACACCCTCGGGGCGCTCGACCGCCCGTGGATGTGAGGCGGCCGCCGTGCGCCTGAGCCTCGCGCCCATCCCCTACTTCTGGCCGCGCGAGCGCGTCGAGGCCTTCTACGAGGCCGCCGCGGGCTGGCCCGTGGACGTGGTCTACCTCGGCGAGGTGGTGTGCGGCAAGCGCCTGGAGCTGCGGCTGGAGGACTGGATCGCCCTCGGCGAGCGGCTCGCCGCGGCCGGCAAGGAGGTGGTCCTCTCCACCCAGGCGCTGATCGAGGCCGAGTCCGAGCTCGCGCGCATGGAGCGGCTGTGCCGCAACGGCCGCTTCGCCGTCGAGGCCAACGACCTCGGGGCGGTGCACGTGCTCGCGGAAGCGGGTGTGCCCTTCGTCGTCGGCCCCCACGTCAACGTCTACAACGCGGCCACCCTGGGGCTGCTCGCCGGGCTCGGGGCGCGCCGCTGGGTGCCGCCCGTGGAGCTTCCGGGGCGGGTGCTGGCGCGGGTGCTCGCCGGACGGCCCCGCGGCCTCGAGGTCGAGGTCACGGCCTACGGGCGGCTCGCGCTCGCCTTCTCCGCGCGCTGCTTCACCGCCCGTGCCGACAACGTCCCCAAGGACGCCTGCGAGCTGCGCTGCCGCCACGATCCCGAGGGCCGCCTCATGGAGACCCAGGACGGCCGGGCGCTGTTCGTCGCCAACGGCGTCCAGATCCAGTCGGCCGCGCCCTGCAACCTCGCCGCCGAGCTCGGCGCCATGCGGGAGATGGGGGTGGACCTGCTGCGCGTGGTTCCGGACGCGAGCACCACCGCCGAGGCGGTGGGCATCCTCGCCGAGGCCGCAGCGGGACGGCGCGAGCCCGCCCAGGCCGCCGCCGATCTCGCCGCCCTGCGGCCCGGTGTCGGTGCCTGCAACGGCTATTGGCACGGCCGCGCCGGGCTCGACTGGCGCGGCGCGCTGCCGGCCTGAGGCTCAGGGCTGGCGCGCGGGCACCTGCGCGGCCGGCACGCCCGCGCCCTGCGCCAGGGCCGCGGCGGCGGCGCGCAGCAGGCGCGCCGCGCCCGCCGCGGCCGCGAGGCCGCCCAGGCGGGCGCCGAGGGCGGCCCGCAGCATCGTCTCGGGGGTCCAGTCGAGGGCGTCGAGGCGGTTCTTGAGGTAGAGCCCCGTCTCGGTGTCCCCCTCCAGCACGAGGCGCCGCTGGAAGAAGAGGGTGTCCGGATCCTCGGCGCGCAGGGCGAGCGCGAGGAAGGCCTCCACCGGGCCGCGGATGCGCACCTCGGCATGGGCAGGGTCGGCCGGCCACAGCCAGCGCCCCCGGGCCACCAGGGCCAGCGTGCGCCCCGCGTCCGTCAGCTCGAGCGCCACCACCCGGCCCTCGACCGCGTCGAGGTCGGCGAGGGCGTCCTGCGCGGCGAGCAGGCGCGAGGCGGCGAGCGCGAGCGCCGCCGCCTCCGCCGGCGCGGGCAGGAGGCGCACGGCCGCGCGCACGAGCGCGGGTGGCGGTGCCGGGAGCCGCAGCATGGGTGCATACTGGTGCGCTCGGGGCCGCCGCGTCTTGACCCGGATCATTGCGGGTGTCGCCGGCCGCCCTGGACCTGACACCGGCGCCAAGGTTTAGAGTCGTCGTCATGGACACCACGAGCGAGCGCACCGTGCGCCTTTCCATCTCCGGCATGAGCTGCGCCGGCTGCGTCAAGAGCGTCGAGGACGCGCTGCGCGCGGTCCCCGGGGTGCGGGAGGCGAGCGTCAACCTCGCCGAGCGCAGCGCCGTGGTCGTCGGCACCGCGCCGGCCGGGGCGCTCATCGAGGCCGTACGCGGGGCGGGCTACGACGCCGCCGAGCTCACGGGCCTCGACGACGACGAGCGCCGCGAGCGGCAGGAGCGCGAGCACTACCGGCGCCTCATGCGCCAGTTCGTGGTGGCCACGGCCTGGGGCCTGCCCCTGCTCGCCGGCGCCTACCTGGACTGGTTCCCGGGCTACGCCACGCCGGGCGGGCGCCTCTTCTGGCTCGCGGCCGGCCTGGTGACGGCGGCGGTCATGTACTACAGCGGCCGCCACTTCTTCATCGGCGCCTGGAAGGCCTTCCGCGCCCACAACGCCAACATGGACACCCTCATCGCGCTGGGCACCGGCAACGCCTGGCTCTACTCGATGGGCGTGGCGCTGTTCCCGGACCTGGTGCCGGAGGTCGCGCGCGAGGCCTACTACGACGCGGCCGCCATCATCATCGGCTTCATCAACCTGGGCCAGGCGCTGGAGATGCGCGCGCGCGGGCGCACGTCGGAGGCCATCCGCCGGCTCATCGGCCTGCAGCCCAAGACGGCGCGCGTCATCCGCAACGGCCGGGAGATGGACGTGCCCATCGAGGAGGTGGGCCTCGACGAGACCATCCGCGTGCGGCCCGGCGAGCGCATCCCGGTCGACGGCGTCATCATCGAGGGCCGCTCCAGCGTGGACGAGTCCATGCTCACGGGCGAGCCCATGCCGGTGGAGAAGGGCCCCGGCGACGAGGTCATCGGCGGCACCATCAACGTCTCGGGCACCTTCCTCTACCAGGCCAAGCGCATCGGGCGCGACACCGTGCTCGCCCAGATCATCGAGATGGTGCGCCGCGCCCAGGCCACCAAGCCGCCCATCGGGCGCCTGGTGGACAAGGTGGCCTCGGTCTTCGTGCCGACGGTGCTGATCGTGGCCGTCGTCACCTTCCTCGCCTGGTTCAACCTGGGCGGCGAGGAGCGCCTCAGCTACGCGGTGGTGACCTCGGTCACCGTGCTCGTGATCGCCTGCCCCTGCGCCCTGGGTCTCGCCACGCCCATCTCCATCATGGTGGGCGTCGGCAAGGCCGCCGAGCACGGCATCCTGATCCGCAACGGCGAGGCCCTGCAGCGCGCCTGCGAGCTCACGGCCGTGGTGCTCGACAAGACCGGCACCGTGACCGAGGGCAGACCCAGCGTCACGGAGCTCGTGCCCGCCGAGGGCCATGACGAGGACGAGCTCCTGCGGCTCGCGGCCGGCGTCGAGCGCGGCTCCGAGCATCCCCTCGCCCACGCCATCCTCGAGGCGGCCTCCGCGCGCGGCCTCGAGGCCCCGGAGCCCGAGGGCTTCGAGGCCATCGCCGGCCACGGCGTGCGCGCGCGCGTGGACGGCCGCCTGGTGCTGTTCGGCAACGCGCGGCTGATGGCGCGCGAGGGCGTGGACGTCTCGGTGCTGGAGGCGCGCGCCGCCGAGCTCGCCGCGCGCGCCCGCACCGCCATGTACCTGGCGGCCGACGGCAAGGCGGTGGGGGTGGTCGCCGTCGCCGACCGCATCAAGCCGGACGCCGCCGACGCCATCCGGCGCCTGCACGCGCGCGGCCTCAGGGTGGTGATGCTCACCGGCGACCAGCGCCGCACCGCCGAGGCGGTGGCGCGCGAGGTCGGCGTGGACGAGGTCGTCGCCGAGGTGCTGCCCCAGGACAAGGCCGCCAAGGTGGCCGAGCTCCAGGCGCGCGGCGAGGTGGTGGCCATGGTCGGCGACGGCATCAACGACGCCCCCGCGCTCGCGCAGGCCGACGTCGGCTTCGCCATCGGCTCCGGCACCGACGTCGCCATCGAGAGCGCCGACGTCACCCTCATGCGCGGCTCCCTGCACGGGGTGGCCGACGCGATCGAGATCTCGCGCGCCACGCTGCGCAACATCAAGCAGAACCTGTTCGGCGCCTTCGTCTACAACACGCTCGGCATCCCCGTCGCCGCCGGCGCGCTCTATCCCTTCACGGGCATGCTGCTCAACCCCATCGTCGCCGGCGCCGCCATGGCCATGTCCTCGGTGACGGTGGTGACCAACGCCAACCGGCTGCGCTTCTTCCGGCCGTCCGCGGAGGGCCGCGCATGAGCCCCGCCGATCTCGCCGTCAACCTCGCGGGCGTCGCGCTCATCGCCTTCATCGTCTGGTGGTTCTGGCTCTCGCACGGGCGCACCGAGCGCGCCGCCGGGACGGGCCCCGTCGAGATCGTGGCCGACGAGGGCGTCTACACGCCCTCGCGCATCGAGGTGCCCGCGGGCAGGCCCGTCGTGCTGCGCTTCCTGCGCAAGGACCCGAGCCCGTGCGCCGAGAAGGTGCTGATCGACCGCATCGGGGTGGCGGTGGAGCTCCCGGTGGGCGAGCCGAAGGACGTGGTCGTCACCCTGCCGGAGCCCGGCGAATACGAGTTCACCTGCGACATGCGCATGTACCGCGGCGTCCTCGTCGCGCGCTGAGCCCGCCTGCCGGGCGCCGGGCTCCCGGTGGGATTGGGCCGCGTCGATGACCGGCGACGGAAGGCATATGAGGGGCTGGAGCGGGCCGCGCATCTTGGGGGGCGGCAGACCGGCCCGCGGCGCCCGTCCGCGCTCTTCTCCCCGGGGAGAGCCCGGAATCAGGCGTCCGGAATAGGCGGGGGCGCTCGCGCGTCTCTGGGGGGATGCCCAGGAGGGAGGCCCGATGATGCGAACGCACCGCCTCGCCACGGCGCTTGCCGCCGCGACCCTGGCCTTCGGCGCCACAGGCTGTGTGGGGCCGCTGCGGGAGTCCGGTGGCGGTGTCCACACCATTCGTGTTCTCTCCGAGCCGCCGGGCGCCACCGTGCTGGCCGACGGCCGCGAGCTCGGCACGACCCCGCTCGTGATCCGGCCGGGCGAGGTCTTCCCGGCGCGCTTCGTGGGCCGCGAGTACCGCTATGCCGGCACGCTCGCCCTGCGCCGGCCAGGATGCAGGCCCTGGAGCGTGCAGGTGGACGATGCCGTGCTGGCGAGGGACGTCGTCGCCAGGCTCGAGTGCGGCCCCGGGGCAGCGGTGCCGGCATCCGTCCGCGAGAAGCCCACCGTGAGCGCCGGGGATCCCGTGGCGGAACGGCTGCGCCGGGCGCGGCGCCTGCACGAGGAGGGGCTCATCACGGACGAGGAATACCGCGCCCTGCGCCGGCGGATTCTCGAGAGCCTGTAGCCCCCTGGCGCGCGGGGCGGCCGGAATCCATGCACCCGCGGCACCCGCGCGGGCGCCGTCCCCGGAGCTCTGCCTCCGCCGCTCAGACCTTGATGTACACCCAGCCCTGCTGGAGGCGGGTCACGATCTGCTCCAGGGCGCCGGGGATCACCTCCGCCTCCGGGAGGAGGCGCACGTCGACACCCATGAGGCGGAACTTCTCGATGGTGCGGCTGCAGGCGAGGATGCGCACGTTGTCGTAGCGGTGCGCGAGGCGCCGCAGGCGCGCCGCGTACGGGGAGCGGTCCGCCCGCAGCAGGTTGAGCCCCTCGGTGTTGGCCACGATCTCGACCTGCACGATGCGGCCCTCCGCGCGGCTCGTCCGGAGCAGCCGCTCCATCCGGTCGAGCGCCGCCCCGAAGCGGGCCGGGTCGCTGGTGCTCACGTGCAGGATGATCCGTCGGGTCTCCGAGGCCGGCGTGAGGGCCAGGGCCCGGAAGGCGAGCGCCTCGGCCTGCAGGGTCGCGTCCCGGGCCATCCAGCCGGAGAGGGTGCCCACCGCCAGCAGGCAGAGCGCCGCGGCCAGCGCGCGCCACCGGCGCGCTCCCCCCTGGGGGCGGCCCCGCTCGGGACGCGGCGGCGAGGCGTAGGCGTGCTGCACGAGCTCCTTCACCGCACGCAGCTCGCACACGCGCCGCGCCACCTCGCCGTCGCTGCAGGCGAGGCGGTGCATCCGGGCGTGATCCTCCTGATCCAGCTCGCCGTCCACGAAGGCGTTCAGGCGTTCCTCCTCGGGCGGACAGCCGTGATCCTCTCTAGCCATGTCACCGCTCTCCCGGTGGTCGAAGCTTGTCTGGGAACCGAGCCCTGCCGGTGGAGCCCAGCCGGCCTCCCGGACGGGGCGGCCGCTCCCCCTCGGCTTCCCTTGCCGGAAACCCTGATCGATCCGCTGCGCGGATCGAACCAAGGCGCTTCGCGACCATTCTGATCGCTTCCTGTATTGTCATGCGCCTCCATGCGCATGGACCGTCCCGCGGCCATCCCTGGCCGCGGGGAAGCCCTGAAATTTATTCAGGGCTTCCTGCCTATTTGACCCGCCGCATCACCGTTACCGTTCCCCGCGCCGCCCTGCGGCCCGCGCCGGGTCTTCCCTCCTCGAGGAGCATCCCCCTCAGCGCCCGGCGCGCCCGGCACAGCCGGCTCATCACCGTCCCCACGGGTATCCCCAGCGCCTCCGCCGCCTCGGCGTAGGAGTAGCCCTCCAGGTCGACCAGGGCGACCACCTCGCGCTGGGCTGGGGGGATGCGCATCATGGCCGCCCTGACCCGCTCGACCGTGGCCTCACGCTCGCACTCCCATTCCGGTGTCGCCGTCTCGGCATGGGAGTGCGGATGGATCTCCTCGGGCACCTCGCGTCCCGCCCGCCGCAGGTGGTCCCGCCAGCAGTTCGCCATGATGCGCACCACCCAGCGCTCCACCTGCTCCACGCCGCGGAGCTGGCCCGCCCCCTGCAGCGCCTTGGCCGCCGCCTGCTGCACCAGATCGTCCGCCAGGTACGGGTCGTTGCACCAGGCGAACGCGAGGCGGTAGAGCATCTCGCGGCGCTGCTCCAGGTGACGGCGCACGGCCCCTATCCGGCGCAGCCGCTCGATCGGCCCCATTTCCCCCCTCCTCCTCCGGGCTTCTGCGTCCCCGTCGGGCTCCCGCTCCCTGCTGGCGCGGGACCCGGCAGGCCGGACCCTTCGACCTTCCGGGAATGTTAGGACGTGAGCAGCGCGGTTTCTATTCCCCCTCCGCGAGGCTGGCGATGGTGCATCTTCCACCGGCTTCCTGGGGCACGGCGGTGCATGGTGCACCACCCTTCGCCGGACATCCCGGCGACCTTCCTGGAGGGACGCATCCTTCCCGCCGTGCTCAGGAAAGGCGTGGGGCTTGCATGTGGGACGCCGCGACCCGTGCGCGCGGGATGCGGGATGTCGCGGGGCCGGCCGTCCCGCTGGCCGGCATGGCGGAATAAGCGGGCGCGGTCGTGCGTCTTTAGGCAAGGCGCGCCGGAAGCGGACGGGCGTGCGGGCCCGCCGCGCGGCACGGGCGCGCCGCACAGGCACTGGGACGGAGGAGCGATTCCGATGCTGAGAAGAAGACTGCTCGCGCTGGCGGCCGCCGCGGCCGCGGGGCTCGCCTGGTTCCAGCCGGCTCCGGCGGCGGAGGAGAAGCCCTTCGCCGACGTCAAGGTCGTCCTTCAGATCAGCGATCCGCAGCCCATGAAGCAGACGCTGGTGCTGAACGTCGCCAACAACCTGCTGCGCCACTACGGCCCGGACAAGGTCGACATCGAGATCGTCGCCTTCGGGCCGGGGCTGCGGCTGCTGTTCGCCGACAACATCAACCGCGGCCGGATCAAGGGCCTCGCCGACAACGGCGTGCGTTTCGCGGCCTGCAACAACACCATGCGGAAGATGACCAAGAAGCTGGGGCGCGAGCCCGTGCTCGTGCCGCAGGCCACGCGGGTGAGCGCCGGCGTGGCGCGCATCATCGAGCTTGTGCAGAAGGGCTACATCCTGGTCAAGCCCTGACGCGATCGGTGACCTGCGGACGAACAACGAAAACACGACCCGCATTACGGGAGGAGCAGACATGAAGGTGCAGACCAAGCGGACGGCCCTGGCCGCGGCCTGCGCGGCCTCGGCCTTGCTTGCGAGCGGTGAGGCGCTGGCGGTCAACTGGCTGAAGATGCAGGGCACCGAGCCCCCCGGCGCGGCGGCCCGCGCGCGTGTCTGGGGCTTCATCCAGCCCGAGTACCAGCAGACCAAGGGGACCAAGCTCAGGGCCGGCGGCTGGGCCGGGCAAAGGGCGATCTTCAACCAGGTCCGCCCCGACCTCAAGAGCGATTCCGGCTTCAACATCATCCGCGCCCGTCTCGGCGTGCGCGGCACCGGCTTCCCGCTCGACAGCAAGGTCAACTATTTCTTCCTCATGGAGGCCGGCAACAACGGCATCACGCGCCAGGGCGGGGGCAGCGTCAAGATCACCGACGCCAGCGTCACCCTCAACCACATCAAGGGCCTGCGCATCCGGATCGGCCAGTTCAAGACGCCGGGCGCGGACGAAGGGCTGCGGGCCATCCACGTCTTCGACTACATCAACTTCACCAACGCCACCAACCAGCTCCTGCTGGAGCGCTTCTTCGACGGTGACGGTTCCCAGGACGCACCGGGCCAGCCCGTCAACAGGCCGAATGGCCCCGTGAGCGCCTTCCGCGACGTCGGCATCCAGCTCTTCGACTGGTTCACGACCGGGAGCTGGGAGCACACCTATGCGGTGATGGTGGGCAACGGCAACGGCATCACCCGCGGGGACAACGACGACAACCGCGAGCTGTACCTGTACTGGGCCTCGGAGCTGCTCTTCCCCGGCGCGAGCCCCTTCCCCTCGGGCGCGCACCTGGCTCCGCCCTCGTGGTCGGCCGACCACCACGGCCCGCGCGGGGCGCGCTACCAGGGGCTCAAGCTCTTCGCCTGGTACCAGGACGGCAAGCGCACGCTCACCAAGGAGAACCCGGGCGAGTACGACCGCACGCGCTGGGGCTTCGGCTTCACCTACCGCAAGGGCAAGTGGCGCGGCGGTGCGGAGTACATCCGGGCCAAGGGCATGATCTTCAGCGGCACGGACGGCGGCGCCCTGCCCGGGGCTGCCAACAACGCCGGGACAGCGGTGGCCGACTTCAACGTGGTGACGGACGGCAAGGCCGACGGCTGGTACGTCGACGTCGGGTACCTGGTGCACCCCACGGTCGAGCTCGATCTGCGCTACGACGTCCTCAACCGCAACACGCAGTCGGCGAGCCTGGAGCGCCAGTTCGAGACGTGGACGCTCGGGATGCAGTACTTCTTCAACAAGAAGAGCCGCCTCATCCTCAACTACGAGTTCCGCGACGCCGAGGCGCCGAACCTGCCCGGGACCCATCCGGCGAACAGGATCCTGTCTGGCATGGACGACCGCCTGTCGGGGCAGCTCCTCATCATCTTCTGAGGCGAGACCCCTCCGCGATCGCGTGGCCCCGCCTTCCGGCGGGGCTTCTTTTGGGCTCTCATGCTGTTTTCGTGGGCAGGGTCTCGCGCCCCGGCAGCGGCGGGCAGAAGCCGCCGAGCTTGAGGAATGCGAGGCTGATGAACGCCTCTACGTTGCGGAAGCCGAAGGCGATGCGGTGCAGCAGCCGCAGCTGCGTGTTGCAGGCCTCGATGCGGGCGTTGGTCAGGCGGTGACGAAGGGTGGCCTCGATGCGTGCGCGGTGGCGGCGCACGGTGCGGGCAAGGGCGACGAAGGGCGCAAGGCGCGAGCGGCTGGCCCAGGCGAGCCAGCGCTCGAGCCGTGCGAGGCCGGCCTCCGGGGTGGGGGCCTGGAAGACCGAGCGCAGGGCCTCCTTGAGGAGGTAGGCGCGGTAGAGGGGGCGGTTGGTGCGGGCCAGCCCGGCCAGGCGCTCGCGCTCGGCCTCGGCGAGGCGCTCGGGGGCCTTCCAGAGGACCCATCGGGCGCGCTGCAGGTCGCGGGCCTCGGCGCGGTGGCCGCTGCGGCGCAGCCGCCGCCACAGCTCGCGGCGGACGGCATCGACGGCGCGCGTGGCCCATTGGACCACGTGGAAGGGGTCGAGGCAGACGGTCGCCTGCGGGGCGTAGGCGCGCACCACGGGGGCGATCCACTCGGCCGCATCGGCGCTGACCAGCCGCAGCCGCCGGGCCCGCTCCGGGCCGAGGGCCTCGAAGAAGCCGGCCACGGCGGCGCGGTCGCGCCCCGGGGCCAGCCACACCAGCCGCCCGGTGTCATGGTCGACCACCACCGTCAGATAACGCTGCCCGCGCCGGTAGCTGAACTCGTCGATGCCGATGCGCCTCAGCCCCGCCAGCGGGTCACGCCCGGCCCGGGCCTCGGCCCCCACCCGCTCGACCATCGCCCCCACCGCACGCCAGCCGACGCGCATCAGCTCGCAGACGGCCGTGCGCGAGGTCCGCACCGCAAGCCAGGCGCACTGGTCCTCGAAGGCCTTTGTGTGCCGCGCCCCCGCGCGCGCCCACGGCACCTCGGCCACCACCACCCCGTGCTCCGGACAGCGCACCCGCACCGCCTCGGCCTCCAGCCAGACCCGCACCGTGCCCATGTCCAGCCCGCGCCAGCGCCGCCGCCCCCCGCCACGGTCATAGCCCGCACAGCGCCGACCGCACCGGCTGCAGCGCCGCCGCCCACGCCGCAGCGGCCGCACGGCGACCCGCAGCGCCTGCCCGGCCTCGTCGAAATCGACCTCCTCGACCACGACATCCTTGAGTCCCAGCAGCTTGCGCCATACTCTGCTCCTGGTCGCCATCGCCTCCCTCCTCGAGCATCGATTCAGCTTTGGGTTCACGCCGAATCATGCCCGGGAGGCGGGGCGACCTCCTACCCCCTACCCACGAGAACGACAGAAGAGCCAGATTGACCATAGCTCAGCGGAGCGGGCTTGCGCGTCGCTGCGGTGGTGCTCGCCGCGCTCCACTATCTCGCAGCGTACGTGGCGCTC
>WFOW01000128.1 GCA_015487895.1 Gammaproteobacteria bacterium
CAGCGGCACCGTCTCCGGGAAGCCGTAGCGGGGCCCGCCGTACCTGCCCCACACCAGCGGGAGGAGCACGTGGTCGCCGGCGCCCCCCTCGAGCTGCCCGCTGGACAGGTGGCGGTAGGCGATCGGTGCCGCCTGGAGCAGGTCCACCTCGCCCAGCCGGATCAGCACGTCGTCCATCTGGCCCCGCAAACGGTGAAGGGCTTGGCGCAACGTCCGCAGCGCGGTCCCGTCCCAGACCCTGGTGAGCAGGAAGTTTTGCAGCTCCCTCGGCGATCCCTCGAAGGTGAAACCCTCCGGCAGCTTGCGGCGCAGCGCCTCTGCGCGGCGCCCCTCCAGCTCGCTGATCTTTTCCCACGCCCGGCGGACGGCGTCGGAGGTCCCGCCGAGCCGCCAGCGCATGCGCACGAGGGGAGCGCTGAGCGGGTCCGGGAGCAGGACGCGCGGAAGGCCCGAGGCGGCGTAGGCGTGCAGGACGCTCTCGGAGCCGTGGATCATGCCCGACAGGATGCCGACGTAGAACAGGATGTCGGGATCGGTGCTCGCGAGCCCTTCGTAGTCCCCGCTTCCCCAGCGTTCCCACATGTGCCCCGTCGACCACCGGTCGGCCAGGAAGTGCTGGGCGAAGCCCTCGTAGGCGAGCGCCATGTACTCGGCCTCGCGCACGTGGTCGGCGTAGGCCTCGAGCGCGCCCGGATGCCGCTGGAGCCGCTCGCGCAGGCGGCGGGCGCGGCGCGCCTGTGCGAGCGCGACCTCGTGGAGATGCCGGTAGTTGAGCGTCGCCTGCGTGCCGAAGTGCGAGGCATTGAGACCGGCGCCCAGCCACCAGGCGAAGTTGTGGCAGTGCTCACGTCCCTTGGCGTGCGCGGGCAGGGCGGGACAGAGGCGGTTGCGGTTGATCCAGTCGTAGATCGTGTAGCTGAAGTCGGGCAGGCCGGCGAACATCACCGGCGAGGGCAGCGCGCGGCGCACGAGGCCGTCCCTGACCGTGACCTGCCCGGCCTCAGGCGTGGACGTGTCCTTCCGGAAGACCGTGGCGTTGAGGTCGATCGCCTCCCAGCGGAGCGCGAGCAGCCCCTCGAGCCCCAGCGAATGCAGCGCCAGGGCGGAGATCTCGGCATGCTCGTTGCCGTGGAGCTCGACGCCGAACGGCCCGCCGGCGCGCGGCGGGTCCTGGTAGAGCGAGCGCCAGTCGGCCTCCCCGAGGCCGCCGACCACCTCCGTCTCCCAGGCCGGGGCGGCGGCGGCCAGCAGGAGCAGCCAGGCGGCGAGGGCCGGCTTCAGGGCGAGCTTGGCAGGCATGGGGCGTCGAGATCGAGATAGACCTCGGAAAAGGCCGTGAGGAGCCCGGCCAGGTCCGAGGCGTCGCCGGCCCGCCGCTGAAACGCTTCCCGGCAGGGCGCGGGGCAGGCCGTGGCGTTCGCCATGCAGGCGTGGACGGACGCCGCCGTGGGGTCCTGCAGCCCGTCCACGCAGCTCCGGAACTGGTCCACGCAGTCGCCCCACTGCGCGACGGCGTCGTCCAGCTCCGGATCGACGAGGAGCAGCAGCCTGCTCGGGCCTACGGGCACGGCCGCTAGGGGTCGGCAGGGCCTGCGCTCGCAGTGGTCCGGCTGCCACGGGCGGGCCGGCGGCTTCCACAGGGCCGCCTTCCCGGGCGCGGGCGCGCCCGTGTCGCGGCCGACGAGCGTGAAGGCGAGCCAGCCGCCCGCCGCGAGCAGCAGCGCGACGGCCACCGTCAGGAGCGTTCGTGCCCGCCCACGGCGCATCGGTCGTGTCGGCACACCCGCCAGCGGCTACGGCACCAGGGGGGATGCGGCTTGTCGCGTGCCCGGGCCGGCCACCGCCTCAGGGCGAGGGCTGCATCCCCATGCCGGGCGGCGCCATCTGTCCCGGGAGCATCGGCATGCCGGCCGGGAACGGGCGGTAGCCGGCCGGCAGCTCGAAGAGCTTCTCGTCGACCTCGCCGACCTGGATCCGCTCCCAGACGATCTCCGTCTTCAGCGTCGTTCCCCCCGGCATGGGGGTGACCTGGACCATGCGGTGCGGGATGCCGCGCGCGTCCTCCCAGAGCGTGCCCGTCACCTTGCCCTCGCCGGTCTCCATCTCGTAGCGGTAGCGCCGCAGGCGCCGGCCGCCCACCGTCTCCTCGCCCTCGAGGGTCTTGCGGATGCGGGGGCGGTGGTGGGGCTGCTCCATGTAGGCGCGCATCTGCGGGAACAGGACCCACTGCACGCCGAGGTCCTCGCGCTCGATGACGACGCCCGGCATCATGCTCACGGCCCCTGCCGGAAGGCTCCCGTCCGTTCCTGCAGGCGGCGCCTGCATCTCGAGCCTCCGGCGTCCCGGCATCACGAAGACCCGCTGCACCGTCTCCATTCCGGCCGAGCGCGTGCGCTGCACCGCCGTGTAGGGTGGCCCCTGGTAGGAGAACCCTTCCTCGCCCTGCTCCGTTGCCATGGCGCCGGAGGCCGGTAATGCTGCCACCAGCGACGCCAGTACGATGCTGCGTGCCAGGATGCCCATCTGTCTCTCCTCCCTTTTCGTCGCGCAGTCCGCCCGAGGGCGCGAGCCGCCGGCGGCGGTCCGGTGCCGGCCCCTGCCATGAGCTTCCGGATCCTGCCGGCCCGCATCAAGGGGGCTCCCGGCGGACCTGCAGGGTCACGGTCGCGGCGTCGCGGGCGGCCTGCGGGACCGGACGCCACGGCGCCCCGGGCGCCTGCGGCGCCTGCAGGAAGGTCAGCCCCCCGGGGCCGAAGCGGGCCCGGAGCTCCGACGGCACCACCGCCGTGAAATGCCCGACGCGGCTCACCGGCGCGAGCCCGAGCGCGAGGGGCCGGTCGGGCCCCTCGTACACGCCCGTGTCCGGTCCGGTCTCGCGCAGCACCACGCGCAGGGTCCTGCCGTCCTGCGGCAGCCGCGCCCGCACCACCACACGCTCGCGCAGCGCAGGGCAGTGCGAGCGGCCTCGGGCGCGCAGCCGGATCTCCGTGCCGGGCCGTACCGGCCCCTTGAGGGGACGGCCCTTGGCGTCGACGGCCTCCAGCGCCTCGATGCGGGCCGAGCGGGTGCGAAGCCGGTTGACCGCCAGGACGACGTCCTCGGGATGGATCTTCGCCTGCGGCGTGCCCGCCGTGCCGAAGACCGCCTGGCCGACCATCCGGCTGCTGACCTCGCGCACGCGCTCCATGAAGCCGAACGCGTCCGGCTGGAACCTGGAGCCGTCGGCCCCGGCGATGACGATGCGTGTGGCGATGGCGAAGAGGTCGAGCATGTCCTTGGGCATCCCGGGGGCCGGCTCCGGCCGCAGGCTGCGCTCGACGTAGGAGGCCGCCGGGTCCACCGGGATCTCCCGCGTGTAGGTGCGTTCCCCACCCTCGTATTCGCAGGCGATGCGCGTACCCTCCGGCGCGAGCCGGCAGAGCTCGAGCGGCGCGCTGCCGCCGCCCGCCGGCGCCACCTTCGGCGGCCGGGCCGCGCGCGCGAGGCGGACGAGCGGGACCTCACGGCCGCCGAAGGT
>WFOW01000129.1 GCA_015487895.1 Gammaproteobacteria bacterium
GCCCTGCGTCGCCTGCGTGTCCACCGCGTCCTTGAACTTCGCCACGTAGTCGCCGAGGTCCCGGGTCCCGGAGGCAGCGTTGTGGACGATGCGGCTGCGGAAGGTGGCGAGCTGGCCCGCCGTGGCGCCGTTCGTCTGCATGTAGCCGACGAAGCCGCCGGTGCCCGTGATGGCGTCCTTGAGCCCGCTCGCCAGCTTGTAGAGGTCGCTGGTGGTGTCGTCGACGTTCTGGTTCGCCAGGCCCGGAGCGCGCACCAGAACCATGGCGAAGGCGGCGAGCACCGGATCGTCGCTGCCGGCGAGCGCCAGCGCCTTCAGCACCGCCTTGGCCTGCGCCGTGGCGAGGCTGTTGACGCCGACGAGGCTGCTGCTGCCGCTCGCCGGCGCCGGCGCGATCCCCTTGCGCACCACGCTCCCGGAGGCGTCCTTCACGGTGAGGACCACGAAGTTCGCCTGTGCCGTCGTCGGCACGTTGGAGAGCGTGAAGCTGATCTTGCCGTTGGCGTCGGCGGTGGCGCTCGTCGAGCTCACGTCCGTCACGGTGCCGTCGCTGTTGACCTTGGAGAGCACCACCGTATAGGTCGCGCCGGCCGTGAGCGCGGCGGCCGGCCGCGCCGCGGCCGCGAGCGCCAGCGCCGCCGCGGCGGCGATCCCGAGACGCAGCCAAGCCCGCAGATCGATGGAAAGCCGTTCGGTCATGTCCTGATCCTCCCTGTGCGGGCCGCCGTGGGGCCCGCACCGTCCGTCGGTCGTCTCGCGCCGTGCGGCATCAGATCCCGCTGCCCGAGACCGAGCCGCCGGTGCCCCCTGTGCTGCCCCCGCTCCCTCCGCCGCCACAGGCGGCCAGACCGAGGGTGAGCGCCACCAGCAGCCCCAGCATCCAGAGTCTCGTCCCCTTGGCATGCATGGCCGTCCTCCCCGCGCGTGCATGAACACGGAAATGTCCCTGCGCCGACGCCGGCGCAGCTTGCGTCTTTAGCTATCGGCCGCCCGGCACCCGGCTTGAGCACGCCGGCGCATCGTCGTCCGCCCTTGCTACGTGCAGATGCCGTGCCAGCGCGCCCGGGCGACGGCCGCCGCGCCGCGGCTCTGGCGCCAAGCGCCGGCGCTGGCTATGCTGCGCGCCGATGGGACTCTCGCGCACAGCCATGGCCGGCGGGCGTGCGGACCTCCTCGCCGCGGCCGCCCTGATGGCGGGCGTCGCGGCGGTGGCGCTGGCCGGCTGGCGCGCGGTGGTCCTGTGGCGCGAGGCGGGACCGCAGCCAGTGCCCGCGATGGGCGCCGGGGCGCCTTCGCCGGCGCCGCCGCCGGCTGCTGCGCTCGACGCGCGCGCGGCGGGCCTGTTCGGGCGCGCGCCAGCCCGCGTGTCGGCGCCGCTCCCGGCGGCGCTGCCCGAGACGCGCGCGCGCCTGCGGCTCTACGGCATCGTCGTGCCGCCGCGCGGCGAGCCGCTGGCGCTCGTGGGCGGCCCCGGGCGCCCCACGCGCCTGGTGCGCGCGGGCGACCGCCTCGGCGGGCGCGTGCGCATCGAGACCATCGGCCCCGACGGCGTGGTCCTGCTGCGCGACGGCCGGCGCGAGCGCCTCAGCCTGCCGCGCGCCCGCCTCGCCTCGGCGATGCCCCGCACGCAGGCGGCGCCCGCGGTGCGGCTCGTGCCCTGGCGCAACGGCGACCGCCTCGTCGGCCTGCGCGTGGCCGCCCTGCCGCCCGAGGTCGCCGCGCGCACGGGCCTGCGCCCCGGCGACGTCATCACGGCGGTGGACGGGATGCCGCTGGTCGCGCCCGAGGAGGCCCGGCTGGTCGCCGAGGCGCTGCGGCTGCCCCGCCCGCCGCGTCTCGAGGTGCTGCGCGGCGGCGCGCGCCTCGAGCTCGGTGCGGGCGCATCCGGCCGCCAGGGAGGAGGGTGAGCCTTGGTCCGGTTTGTATATAGGAGCACGGGGGCGGGCCGCGCCTGCGCGATCGCCGCCGCAGCGCTGTGGCTGTGGCTCGTCCCGGGACCGTCGTCCGCCGCCCCGACCGCCGACGGCGGCCCCCTCACCCTCAACTTCAAGGACGCCGAGATCGGCGCCGTCATCGAGACGGTGGCCGAGCTCACGGGCAAGCGCTTCGTCGTCGACCCGCGGGTCAAGGGACGCGTGACGCTGATCTCCGGAGCGCCGCTGCCCGCCGACGCGCTCTACCAGGCCTTCCTCGCCGTGCTGGCCGTGCACGGCTACGCGGCGGTGCCGTCGGGGGAGGTGGTCAAGATCGTGCCCGCGGCGGGCACGCGCACCCTCGGCGCGGCCGCGCGCGGCGCCGGCGACCGCCTCGTGACGCGCGTGCTCGCGGTGCGCGAGGTCGCGGCGGCGCAGCTCGTGCCCATCCTGCGCCCGCTCGTGGCCCAGCAGGGGCACCTGGCGGCGCACGCCGGCGCGAACGTCCTCATCGTCGCCGACCGTGCGGCGAACGTCGCGCGCATCGCGCGCATCGTCGCGCGCATCGACCGCGCCGCCGGCAGGGAGGTCGAAGCCATCGCCCTCGAGCACGCCTCGGCCACCGAGGTCGCGCGCATCGCTCGCGAGCTCGTGGGCGGCGAGGGCAAGGGGCCGGCGCGCGTGCGCGTCGCGGCGGATGCGCGCACCAACAGCCTGCTCGTGCGCGGCGACGAGGCCGCGCGGCTGCGCGTGCGCGCCATCGCCGCCCTGCTGGATGCGCCGGGCAGGAGCGCCGGCGACACGCGCGTGGTCTACCTGCGCTACGCGCGCGCCGGCGCGCTCGCCAAGCTCCTGCAGGGCATCGTCGCCGGAAAGGGAAAGGCGAAGGGCGCGGGCGCCGTGCGCGTGCAGGCGGACGAGGCGACGAACGCGCTCGTCATCACCGCCCCGCCCGCGGTCTACCGCACGCTCGAGCCCGTCATCCGCCGCCTCGACATCCCGCGCGCGCAGGTGCTGGTCGAGGCCGTGATCGCCGAGGTCTCGCTCGACCGCACGCGCGAGCTCGGCATCCAGTGGGCCGTGGACACCACGCCCAAGGGCGACGGGCCCACGGGCGGCACCAACTTCGACCTCACGGGCAACGGCATCGTGCAGCTCGCCGCGCAGGCCCAGGCCGGCACGCCCGCGCTCGGCGCCGGCCTCAGCCTCGCCGTCGGCCGCATCGACAGCGACCGGATCAACTTCGGCGTGCTGCTGCGCGCCCTCGCCGCCGACGCCGACGCCAACATCCTCTCCACGCCCACGCTCGTGACGCTGGACAACGAGGAGGCCGAGATCGTGGTCGGCCAGAACGTGCCCTTCGTCACGGGCGAGTTCAGCACCGTGGGCGCGGGCGGCACCACCCCCGTCAACCCCTTCCGCACCATCGAGCGGCGCGACGTGGGCCTCAAGCTCAAGGTGCGCCCCCAGATCAACGAGGGCGACGCCATCCAGCTCGAGATCAGCCAGGAGGTCTCGAGCATCCGCTTCGGCAGCGCCGGCGCCGCCGACCTCATCACCAACAAGCGCGCCATCCGCACGCGCGTCCTGGTGCGCGACGGCCAGCTCGTGGTCCTGGGCGGGCTCATCGACGACTCGCTCACCCAGGCCGAGCAGAAGGTGCCGGTGCTGGGCGACCTGCCCGTGCTCGGCGGCATGTTCCGCTACCGCCAAGGCAGGAAGGTCAAGCGCAACCTGCTGGTCTTCCTGCGCCCGGTGATCCTGCGCGACCCCGCGCGCCTCGACGCGATCAGCGCGGGCAAGTACGACTACCTGCGCGCCGAGCAGCTCCGCATGGGCGGCGAGCGCCGCGCGCTGTTCCCGCGGCGCGAGGCCCCCGCCCTCGCCCCCCGCGAAGGGCGCGCGC
>WFOW01000130.1 GCA_015487895.1 Gammaproteobacteria bacterium
TCCTGGAAGACCGCGAGGTCGCGCTGTGGGGCGTCGAGGGCGCCGGCGAGGGCATCGAGAGCGGGCGCCACGCCGCGCCGCTCTGCGCCGGTCGCCCCGGGGTGCTGCACGGCAACCGCACCTACCTGTTGCAGGACGCCGACGGCCAGATCCTCGAGACGCACTCGATCTCGGCCGGGCTCGACTACCCGGGCGTGGGCCCCGAGCACGCCTGGCTCAAGGAGAGCGGGCGCGCGCGCTACGTGGCGGTCACGGACGAGGAGGCGCTCGAGGCCTTCCACGATCTCACGCGCACCGAGGGCATCCTCCCCGCGCTCGAGTCCTCGCACGCCCTCGCCTGGGCCATGCGGCTCGCGCGCGAGCTCGGGCGCGACGGCCTGATCGTCGTCAACCTCTCGGGGCGCGGCGACAAGGACGTGCACACGGTGGCGCGGCGCGAGGGGATCCGCCTGTGAACCGCATCGACCGGCGTTTCCGGGAGCTGCGTGCGGCCGGCCGCCGCGCGCTGGTGCCCTATCTCACGGCGGGCGACCCCGACCCGGCGCTCACCGTGCCGCTCATGCACGCGCTGGTGGAGGCGGGCGCCGACCTCATCGAGCTCGGCGTGCCCTTCTCGGACCCGATGGCCGACGGGCCCGTGATCCAGGCCGCCTGCGAGCGCGCGCTCGCCAACGGCATGACGCTGCGCCGCACGCTCGAGCTGGTGGCGCGCTTCCGGGAGGGCGACGCCGACACGCCCGTGGTGCTGATGGGCTACCTCAACCCCGTCGAGGCGATGGGCTGCGAGGCCTTCGCGCGCGCGGCGGCCGAGGCGGGCGCGGACGCCGCCCTCACGGTGGACATGCCGCCGGAGGAGGGCGCCGGGCTCGGCGCCGCGCTGCGCGCGCACGGCCTGCACGCGGTCTACCTGCTGGCGCCGACGACCACCGAGGCGCGCGCGCGCCGCATCTGCGAGGCCGCGGGCGGCTTCGTCTACTATGTCTCGCTCAAGGGCGTGACGGGCGCGGCGAGCCTCGACACCGCAGACGTGGCGCGGCGCGTGGCCGCCATCCGCCGCCTGACGGAGCTGCCCATCGGCGTCGGCTTCGGCATCCGCGACGGCGCCTCGGCCGCGCGTGTGGCAGGCATCGCCGATGCGGTGATCGTCGGCAGCGCGCTGGTGCGGCGCATCGCCGAGGCCGGCCCCGCAGGCGCCGAGGCGGCGGCGCGGGCGCTGGTCGGCGAGCTGCGCGCGGCGATGGACGAGGCGGCGGCGCGCGGCGCCGCCGGTGCGGGCTGAGCGGAGGGCGGCGGTGAGCTGGTTCAAGAAGCTGATGCCCTCGCGCATCCGCACCGAGGGGCGCGGCAGGGGCAAGGTGCCCGAGGGCCTGTGGACCAAGTGCGAGGCCTGCCAGGCGATCCTCTACCGCGCCGAGCTCGAGCGCAACCTCGACGTCTGCCCCAAGTGCGGCCACCACCACCGCATCGGGGCGCGCCGCCGGCTCGAGGCCTTCCTCGACCCCGAGCCGCGCGAGGAGATCGGCGCCGAGGTGACGCCCGTCGACCCGCTGAAGTTCAAGGACTCCAAGCGCTACCGCGACCGCCTGGCGCAGGCGCACAAGCAGACCGGCGAGCGCGACGCGCTCGTCGTCCTCGCCGGCGCCCTCAAGGGCATGCCCGTGGTCGCCGCCGCCTTCGAGTTCCGCTTCATGGGCGGCTCCATGGGCTCGGTGGTGGGCGAGCGCTTCGTGCGCGCCGTGGAGGCCGCGCTCGCGCGCCAGGCGCCGCTCGTGTGCTTCTCGGCCTCGGGCGGGGCGCGCATGCAGGAGGGGCTCTTCTCCCTCATGCAGATGGCGAAGACGGCGGCGGCGCTGCGCCGCCTCCAGGCGCGCGCCATCCCCTATGTGTCGGTGCTGGCGGATCCCTGCATGGGCGGGGTGTCGGCGAGCCTCGCCATGCTCGGCGACGTCCTCGTCGCCGAGCCGGGGGCGCTGATCGGCTTCGCCGGCCCGCGCGTGATCGAGCAGACCGTGCGCCAGAAGCTGCCCGAGGGCTTCCAGCGCGCGGAGTTCCTGCTCGAGCACGGCGCCATCGACATGATCGTCGACCGGCGCGAGCTGCGCGAGCGCATCGCCGCGCTGCTGGCGATGCTCACGCGCCGCCCCGCGCCCTGAGCCATGGGCGCGCGCGCGCCGCGTCACGCCACGCTGGAGGCGTGGCTGCGCTGGCAGGAGACGCTCCACCCGCGCGCGGTCGAGCTCGGGCTGGAGCGGGTCTCGGCCGTGTGGCGCGCCCTCGGCGCGCCGCGCCCCGCGCCGCTGGTGGTCACGGTCGCCGGCACCAACGGCAAGGGCTCCGTGGTCGCCTTCCTCGAGTCCATCCTCGGAGCGGCGCGCTGGCGCACCGCGGCCTACACCTCGCCGCACCTCGCGCGCTACAACGAGCGCGTGCGCATCGCCGGCGAGCCCGTGCCGGACGAGGCGCTGGTCGAGGCCTTCGCGGCGGTGGACGCCGCGCGCGGCGGGACCACGCTCACCTACTTCGAGTTCGGCACCCTGGCGGCGCTGTGGCTGCTCGCGCGCGCGGAGGTCGACGTCGCGCTGCTGGAGGTGGGGCTGGGCGGGCGCCTCGACGCCGTCAACGTCGTCGATCCCGACGTCGCCGTGATCACGCAGCTCGGCCTCGACCACAGCGAGTTGCTCGGCCCGGACCGCGAGGCCATCGGGCGCGAGAAGGCGGGGATCCTGCGGCCCGGGCGGCCCGCGGTCGTCGGCGATCCCGCGCCGCCGGCCTCGGTGGAGGCGCACGCGCGCGAGCTCGGCGCGCGGCTCGTGCGCCGCGGGCGCGAGTTCGACCTGCGCCCGGCGGGCGAGGGGCAGTGGGCCTTCGAGGACGCGGACGGCACGCTCATCCTGCCCACACCGGGGCTCGCGGGGCCGCACCAGCTCGACAACGCCGCCACGGCCGTGGCCGCCGCGCAGCTCGCCGCGCGCGCGGCCGGGCGATTCCTGCCCTCGGGGGCGATCGCCCGCGGGGTGCGCGAGGCGCGCCTCGCGGGGCGCTTCCAGCGCATCGCCGGGGAGGTGGAGACCGTGCTCGACGTCGCCCACAACCCGGACGCGGCGGCGGCGCTCCGCGCCTGCCTCGAGGCCGCGCCTGCGCGCGGGCGCACGCGCTGCGTGCTCGGCATGATGGCCGACAAGGACGTCGAGGGCTTCGTGCGCGCGCTGGCGCCCGCCGTCGCGGCCTGGCAAGCGGCGGGGCTCCCGGGCCCGCGGGGGCTCGCGGGCGGGGCGCTCGCCCGGCGCGTGCGCGGGGCAGGGATGGAGGCCGTCGAGGCCCACGAGGACGTCGCGGCGGCGCTCGCCGCCGCCCGCGCCGCGAGCGCGCCCGGCGACCGCGTCCTGGTCACGGGCTCCTTCCTCACGGTCGCGGCCGTGCTAGCCTGAGGGCGCCATGGACCGCCGCACCCGCGAACGCCTCATCGGCGCCGTCGTGCTGGTGGCGCTGGCGGTGATCGCCCTGCCGCCGCTGCTCGACGGCGAGGGCGTCACGGA
>WFOW01000131.1 GCA_015487895.1 Gammaproteobacteria bacterium
GCAGGACGTCAACCGCCTGCTCAAGCAGCACGCCCAGATGCAGAAGATGATGAAGCGCATGTCGCGCAAGGGCGGGCTGAAGCGGATGATGCGGGGGCTCCCGCCCGGCGGCTTCCCGCCCGGGGGGCTGCCGGGAGGCCTCGCCTGAGGCGCCGCTTCCCCCGACCCGGCAGCGCGGCTACAATATAAAGCTTACGTGCGCGGGCTAGAGGCCCGCAGCGGCAGCGCGCCGCCGCGGACGGCGGGCGGGATACCAGAGGAAACATTGCTTGCCCGATCCGCGCGGCGGATCGGACAGCGTTACCGGAAGACGGCGAGATGGTGACGATCCGGCTTGCACGCGGGGGCGCCAAGAAGCGCCCCTTCTACAACATCGTGGTGACCGACGGGCGCAGCCCGCGCGACGGGCGCTTCATCGAGCGCGTGGGCTACTACAACCCCGTCGCCGCCGGTCCCGAGCGCGACCTCGAGATCGACCTCGAGCGGGTCGAGCACTGGGTCGCGCGCGGGGCGAAGCTGAGCGAGCGGGTCGCGCAGCTCGTGCGCCGCTACCGCAAGGCGCAGGGGGAGGCCGAGGCGGCCTGAACGCCGGAGGGATGCCGAAGGCGCCGTCTGACCTCGTCACGGTCGGACGCATCTCCGGCCTCTACGGCGTGCGCGGCTGGGTGCGGGTCTACTCGCACACCGAGCCGCGCGAGGGCATCGTGCGCTACAGCCCCTGGTACCTGCGGCTCGGCGGCGAGTGGCGCCCCGTGGCGGTCGCGGAGGGGCGGCGTCACGGCAAGGGCGTCGTGGCGCGCCTCGAGGGCTGCGAGGACCGCGACCAGGCCGCCCGCCTGATGGGGGCCGAGATCGCGGTGCGCCGTGACCAGCTCCCGCCCCTGCCCGAGGGGGAGTACTACTGGACCGACCTCGAGGGGCTGCGGGTGGTGAACCGCGATGGCGTGGAGCTGGGCACGGTCGAGCGCCTGATGGAGACCGGCGCCAACGACGTGCTGGTCGTGCGCGGCGAGCGCGAGCGGCTGGTCCCGTACCTCCCGGGACAGGTGGTCCTGGAGGTGGACCTGGAGGGCGGCCGGATCCGGGTGGACTGGGACCCGGACTTCTGAGCCGCGGCCGGCGATGCGCATCGACGTGGTGACGCTCTTCCCGGAGATGGTCCGGGAGGCGGTGCGCTGGGGCATCACCGGCCGGGCGCTCGAGCGCGGGATCCTCGAGATCCACACCTGGAACCCGCGCGACTACACGCACGACCGCCACCGCACGGTCGACGACCGGCCCTACGGGGGCGGGCCGGGGATGGTGATGAAGGTCGAGCCCCTGCGCGCGGCGATCCGCGCCGCGCGCGAGGCGGCGCCGGAGCCCGCGCGGGTGGTGTACCTGAGCCCCCAGGGCCGGCGCTTCGACCAGCCCCTCGCGCGCGAGTACGCCGGCCGCGGGCGGCTGATCCTCGTGGCGGGCCGCTACGAGGGCGTGGACGAGCGCCTGATCCAGTCCGAGGTGGACGAGGAGCTGAGCATCGGCGACTACGTCCTCTCGGGCGGCGAGCCGGCGGCGCTGGTGGTGATCGACGCCGTTGCGCGCCTGCTGCCGGGCGCGCTCGGCGACGAGGGCTCGGCCGAGTCCGAGTCCTTCGAGGAGGGGCTGCTCGACTGGCCCCACTACACGCGCCCGGAGGAGATCGACGGGATGCGCGTGCCGGAGGTGCTGCTGTCGGGCGACCACGCGGCCATCCGGCGCTGGCGGCGCAAGCAGGCCCTGGGACGCACCTGGGAGCGGCGCCCCGACCTGCTCGCCGGGCGCGAGCTGAGCGAGGAGGACCGCGCCCTGCTCGAGGAGTACCGCCGCGAGCGCGCGGCGGGAAAGGCGGAGCGGGGCTAGGGCACGAGACAGGCGCCGGCACGGCCGGCGCGCGGGCAGAGGGCAGAGCCATGAGCGGAAAGCGCAAGCTGGTGCAGGCCGTCGAGGCCGAGCAGATGACGAGGGAGATCCCGGACTTCTCGCCGGGCGACACCGTGGTGGTGCAGGTCAAGGTGAAGGAGGGCAACCGCGAGCGCCTGCAGGCCTTCGAGGGCGTGGTGATCGCCAAGCGCAACCGCGGGCTCAACTCCTCCTTCACGGTGCGCAAGATCTCCCACGGCGAAGGCGTCGAGCGCGTCTTCCAGACCTACAGCCCGGCCATCGAGTCCATCCAGGTCAAGCGCCGCGGCGACGTGCGCCGCGCCAAGCTCTACTATCTCCGCGGGCGCACCGGCAAGGC
>WFOW01000132.1 GCA_015487895.1 Gammaproteobacteria bacterium
CCCGAGGGCGAGAAGGAGGGCAAGGAGCCCGGGAAGGTGGCCGAAGCCGTGCCCGGGGCGGCAGCGGCAGGCGCGGAGGGCGGGGCGCCCGAGGCGGCCGGCGGCGGGGCGGCCGAGGAGGACCCGGCCGCCCTCAAGGCGCGCATCGCCGAGCTGGAAGGACGGATCGAGCGGATGGAGCAGCTCCTGGCGCTCAAGGACGACGAGCTCGCCACGCTGCAGGAGCAGCTCCGGCGCCTGCGCGAGGAGGCCGGCGCCGCGGCGCCGCAGGCGTCCGCGGCCGGCGGCGAGCCCGCCGGGACGGACGAGCCGGCGACGGGCGCGGACGGCGAGGAGGCGGCGGCACCGCCTGCGGAAGGCGAGGAGACCGCCGGCCAGGTCCCTGCGGAGGGGCCCCCGGCCGGAGAGGAGCAGCCCACGCAGGTGGCCGCGGCACCGGCCGGTGCCAATCCCTACGCCCGGCCGGACTTCCCGCGCGTGGACCTCGAGCGCATCCGTGCGCAGCCGCCGGCCGCGCCCGCCCGTGCGGCCGGCGGCGGAGGCGGCGTCCTCGAGGCGCTCGCCGCCAATCCCTACAGCCTGTGGGCCGGCGGGGCCGTGGCGGTGCTGCTCGCCGCGCTGCTGCTGCTCGCGATCCGACGCAGACGCCTCGCGGCGGAGGACTTCCAGGAGAGCATCCTCACCCAGCAGCCCCAGGCCGCCGCCGCGGCTGCCGGCGGAGCGGCCGCTGGTGCCGCCGGGGCGGCGGCGGACGAGCCGACACCGGCACGTGTCGCCGAGACGGGCGAGTCCGCCCTCGTGAGCGACTTCGCCTCGAGCGACCTCAGCGCCCTCGAGACCGAGGCCGAGGCCGACCCCATCGCCGAGGCCGACGTCTATCTGGCCTACGGCCGTTACCGGCAGGCCGAGAGCCTCATCCGCGAGGCGATCGGGCAGGATCCCGGGCGCACGGACCTCAAGATCAAGCTTCTCGAGGTGCTGCACGCCGCCGGTGACCGCGCCGGCTTCGAGGGCGCGGTGGCCGAGCACCAGGAGGCGCTCATGGCCGACGAGGCCGTCTGGGCGCGGGTGCTGAGCATGGGTCGGGCGCTCGCGCCGGACAACCCGCTCTTCGCCGAGGAGGGCCTGCCGGAGGCCGGGCCGGGCGAGTCGCCGGCCGAGGGCGGGCCGGCCGAGGTCAAGCTCGCCGATATCGACCTCGCCGAGCTCGAGCGGGAACCCCAGGGAAGCGAGATGCCCGAGCCCGAGGAGACGCTCGACTTCGACCTCGGGCCGTCGCAGGAGGCGCCAGCGGCCGAGGCTCCCGCCGCGCCGCCGGAGGAGACGGCGAGCGCGGAGGAGGCCGAGACGCCCGCAGAGGCGGAGGAGGCGCGGCTCGAGGTCGAGGACACGGGCACCATCGAATGGGAGGTGCCGGAGATCGAGCCGGAGCCGGATGCCGGTGGCGCGCCGGCGGCCGAGGCGCCGGCCGAGCTGCCTGAGGCCGAGGCGCCGGCGGAGCCGCCCGAGGCTCCCTCGGAGCCTCCGGAGACACTGGAAGAGGAGGGTGCCGCCCCCGCTCCGGAGGAGGGGGTGGTGGCGGCAGCCCCCGGTCCCGGCCAGGCGCAGCCCCCCGGCGAGGCGGAGACGGACGGTGAACGCATCGAGGAGGGCGGCGTCGCAGCGGCCGAAGGCGACGAGGCGGCCACCAAGCTCGACCTCGCCCGCGCCTACATGGAGATGGGCGACCCGGAGGGGGCGCGCGAGCTGCTGCAGGAGGTCGTCTCGGAGGGCAGCGAAGCCCAGCGCGCGGAAGCGGAGGCGCTGCTGAAGCAGCTCGGCTGAAGGGCCCGCCCGCATCTCTCCCCTCCTTGCATCCGGCGATCCGTATCCTGACGCTGCTGGCGCTCGCCGCGGGCGCCGGGCGTGCCGCGCCGGGCGCCGTGGCCCTCATGCTCGCGGGGGTGGCCGCCGCCTGGCTCGCGACGCCGGGGCTCGGCTGGCGCGCCGCAGTGGGGCAGCTCCGCCGCCTGCGCTGGCTGCTCGCCGCAGTGCTGGTCGCCTACGTGGGCTTCACGCCCGGCGAGCCCCTGTGGCCGGGGCTGCCGTGGTCGCCCTCGCGCGCGGGGCTCGAGGCCGGGGTGCTGCGCGCCGGCGCGCTCGCCGCCCTCGCCCTCGCCGTGCAGGTGCTCGTGGCCCTGACCCCCGTGCCCGCGCTCGTCGCCGGCCTGCGCTGGCTGCTCGCGCCCTGCGGCACCCGGTTCGCGGAGCGCCTCGCGCTGCGGCTCGCGCTCACCCTCGAGGCGGTGGGCCCGGCCCGCGAGCGGGCCTTGGCGGCCGCGGCCGCCGCCGGGGCCCGCCCCGGTGCGCTCGTGCGGGCGGCCGGGGCGCTGTGGCGCGAGACCCTGGCGGAGGCCGCGGCGCGCCCCCTGGAGCCGGTCGCGGTGCCGGCGGCCGGCCGGCCGCGGCCCTGGGAGTGGCTGGTGCCGGCGGCGGTGCTCGCCGCGCTGCTGCTCGCCTGAGGCGGCACGCGGCGCGGAAGGGAGGGCGCGGTGCGCATCGCCATCGGCATCGAGTACGACGGCAGCGGCTTCGCAGGCTGGCAGCGGCAGGCGCACGCGCGCTCGGTGCAGGCCTGCGTGGAGGCGGCGCTCGCGCGCGTCGCAGGCCACCCGGTCGCCACGCGCTGCGCCGGCCGCACGGACGCCGGGGTTCATGCCTGCGGCCAGGTGGTGCACTTCGACACGGGCGCCCCGCGCCCCGTGCGTGCCTGGGTGCTCGGCACCAACGCCCATCTGCCGGGCGACGTGGCGGTGCGCTGGGCGCGCGAGGTGGAGGAGGGGTTCGACGCGCGCTTCTCCGCCACGGCGCGCATCTACCGCTACCTGATCGTCGAAGGGCCGGCGCGGCCCGCGCTGCTGCGCCACCGTGCCGCCTGGCACCACGGCCCGCGCCTCGACGAGGCGCGCATGGCCGAGGCGGCACGGGCCCTCGTCGGCGAGCACGACTTCTCGGCCTTCCGCGCCGCGGGCTGCCAGGCGCGGCACGCGGTGCGCACGGTCGCGCGTCTCGAGGTCGGGCGTGCCGGCGACGCGGTGTGGGTCGAGATCGAGGCCAACGCCTTCCTGCACCATATGGTGCGCATCGTCGTCGGGAGCCTCCTCCTCGTGGGCCGCGGCGAGCGCCCGCCCGAGTGGATCGGCGAACTGCTCGCGGGCCGCGACCGCGCCGCGGCCGGCCCCACGGCGCCGGCCGCCGGTCTCTATCTGCTCGGGGCGCGCTACCCGGCGCGCTTCGGCCTTCCGGGACCGGCCGCACCTGCGTGGCTGCCGGGGCCGGGCGCCGGCGTGCTAA
>WFOW01000133.1 GCA_015487895.1 Gammaproteobacteria bacterium
CAGCCGGACGGCACGCTCGAGCCGCTGCCGCGCCCCTCGGTGGACACCGGGATGGGCCTCGAGCGCCTGGCGGCGGTGATGCAGGGGGTCCACTCCAACTACGACACGGACATCTTCCGCCACCTGATCGCGGCGGCGGCGCGCCTCGCCGGCGTGGAGGGCACGGGCTCGAGCTCGCTGCGGGTCATCGCCGACCACATCCGCGCCAGCGCCTTCCTCGTCGTCGACGGCGTGGTGCCCTCGAACGAGGGCCGCGGCTACGTGCTGCGGCGCATCGTCCGCCGCGCCGCGCGCCACGGCCACAAGCTCGGCCTGCGCGAGCCCTTCCTGTGGCGGCTGGTGGAGCCGCTGGTGGAGATCATGGGCGAGGCCTACCCGGAGCTCGTCGAGGGCCGCGAGCGCGCCGAGCGCGCCATCCGCCGCGAGGAGGAGCGCTTCGCCGAGACCCTGGAGCAGTGGCTGCGCATCCTCGACCAGGAGCTCGCGCGCCTCGAGGGCCGCACCATCCCGGGCGAGCTCGTCTTCCGGCTCTACGACACCTACGGCTTCCCCACCGACCTGCTGCGCGATGTCGCCCTGGAGCGCGGGCTGGAGCTCGACCTGGCGGGCTTCGAGCGCGAGATGGCGCGCCAGCGCGAGCGCGCGCGCGCGGCGAGCCGCTTCGAGGCCGACTACGCGGCGCCGGCGGCGCTCGAGGGCTGCGCGAGCGAGTTCGTCGGCTACGAGCGCCTCGAGGAGGAGGCGACGGTGCTGAAGCTCCTCAGGGACGGGCGCGAGGTCGAGCGCCTCGGCCTCGGCGAGGAGGGCGCCGTGATCCTCGACCGCACGCCCTTCTACGCCGAGTCCGGCGGGCAGGTGGGCGACCGCGGCTGGATCACCGCAGACGGAGGGGCGGAGTTCGAGGTGCGCGACACCCAGCGCGTCGGCGGCGCGCACGCGCACCTCGGCGTGGTGCGCGCCGGGGCCCTGGCGGTGGGCCAGCGCGTGCGGGCGCGCGTGGACGAGGCGGCGCGCCGCGCCACCGCCCTCAACCATTCCGCCACGCACCTGCTGCACGCGGCGCTGCGCCGGGTGCTGGGGCCCCACGTGCAGCAGAAGGGCTCGCTCGTCGCGCCCGACCGCCTGCGCTTCGACTTCTCCCACGACGCGCCGCTGACGCGCGAGCAGATCGAGGCCGTCGAGCGCCTGGTCAACGAGCAGATCCGGCGCAACGCCGAGGTGCGTGCCGAGGTGCGCCCCTACGAGGAGGCCGTGGCCGCCGGCGCCATGGCGCTCTTCGGCGAGAAGTACGGCGACGAGGTGCGGGTGCTCAGCATCGGCGACTTCTCCGTGGAGCTCTGCGGCGGTACGCACGTGCGCCGCGCCGGCGACATCGGGCTGTTCAAGATCGTCTCGGAGTCGGGCGTGGCGGCCGGCGTGCGCCGCATCGAGGCCGTCACGGGCGAGCGCGCCCTGCGCTGGGTGGAGGAGAACGAGGAGCGCCTGCAGCGCGTGGCGGAGCTCCTGCGCGGCCGCCCGGAGGAGGCCGACGAGAAGCTGCGCCAGCTCCTCGAGCGCCAGCGCCGGCTCGAGCGTGAGCTCGAGCGCCTGCGCCAGCGGCTCGCGGCGGGCGGCGCCGGCGACCTCGCCTCGCGCGTGGTCGAGGTCGACGGCGTCAAGGTGCTCGCCGCGCGCCTCGACGGTGCCGACGCCAAGGCGCTGCGCAGCGCCGTCGACCAGTGGAAGGCGCGCCTCGGCAGCGCCGTGGTCGTCCTCGGCACGGCCGGCGAGGACGGCAAGGTGCGGCTCGCCGCGGGGGTCACCGACGATCTCACGGACCGCCTCAAGGCCGGCGAGCTGGTCAACGAGGTCGCCGCGCGCGTCGGGGGACGTGGCGGCGGGCGCGCCGACTTCGCCCAGGCGGGCGGCACGGATGCGGCCCGCCTCGACGAGGCCCTGGCTGCGGTGCCCGAGCTCGTGCGTGCGCGCCTCGCGGGCTGACGCTTGCCGGCTGCCACGCCGCTGTCGTTAAATACCGCGCCTTCCGCGGGGATGGGATCCGGAAGCCCTGAAAATTTTTTTCAGGGCTTCCCCGCGGCCAGGGATGGCCGCGGGAAGGCTCATGCACAGGGAAGTGCATGACGATGCAGGAAAAAATCGAAATGGCCGCGAAGCGCTTCAGCGCTGATTCAATCCGCGGAGCGGATTGATCAGTTCAATGGCACTGATCGTCCAGAAGTACGGCGGCACCTCGGTCGGCTCGATCGAGCGCATCGAGCACGTCGCCGACAAGGTGGCCGCCACGCGCAGGCAGGGCCACCAGGTGGTGGTGGTGGTCTCGGCCATGAGCGGGGAGACCGACCGCCTCCTGGGGCTCGCGCGCGCCATCAGCGAGCGGCCGGACCCGCGCGAGCTCGACGTGCTGCTCGCCACCGGTGAGCAGGTCACCATCGCCCTGCTGGCCATCGCGCTCGCCAAGCGCGGCTGCCCTGCGCGCTCCTACACCGGGGCCCAGGTCCACATCCTCACCGACAGCGCCCACAACAAGGCGCGCATCCGCGACATCGACGCCGCGCGCGTGCGCCGCGACCTCGCCGAGGGCCGCGTGGTGGTGGTGGCCGGCTTCCAGGGCGTGGACGAGCACGGCAACATCACGACGCTCGGGCGCGGCGGCTCGGACACCACGGCCGTGGCGCTGGCCGCCGCGCTCGGGGCCGACGAGTGCCAGATCTTCACCGACGTCGACGGCGTCTACACCACCGACCCGCGCGTCGTGCCCGAGGCGCGCCGCCTCGACCGCATCACCTTCGAGGAGATGCTGGAGATGGCGAGCCTCGGCTCCAAGGTGCTCCAGATCCGCGCCGTCGAGTTCGCGGGCAAGTACAACGTGCCGCTGCGCGTGCTCTCCACCTTCGAGGAGGGCCCCGGCACCCTGATCACCTACGAGGAGCCCGAGATGGAGCAGCCGCTGATCTCCGGCGTGGCCTTCAACCGCGACGAGGCCAAGCTCACTGTGGTGGGCGTGCCCGACCAGCCGGGCGTGGCCTGGCGCATCCTCGGCCCCATCGCCGAGGCCAACATCGAGGTGGACATGATCGTGCAGAACGTGGGCGAGGACGGCACCACGGACTTCACCTTCACCGTCCACCGCAACGACTACCCGCAGGCGCTCGAGATCCTGCGGCGCACGGCCGGGGAGCTCGGCGCGCGCGAGGTCACGGGCGACGATCGCATCGTCAAGATCTCGCTGGTCGGCGTCGGCATGCGCTCGCACGCCGGCATCGCCAGCCGCATGTTCGAGGCGCTGGCGAAGGAGGGCATCAACATCCGCATGATCTCCACCTCCGAGATCAAGATCTCGGTGGTGGTCGACGAGAAGTACCTCGAGCTCGGCGTGCGGGCCCTGCACGAGGCCTTCGGCCTCGCGCGGGCGCCGGAGGAGGGAGCCGGCAGCCAGGCCGCCGAGGGCCCGCCCGCAGGCTGAGCGCCCAAGCATGGGGTATACTCTGTGGCGGGGAAGCAAGGCCCGATGCCCGGGCAGCGGTCACGGGCCGCCCGGGACCGGCGGACCAGATAACCACCACAATGCAGAGGCTTCAGGGAAGGGGGCCGGATAGGCCTTCAGGCTGCGTGGCGCATGCCGATAGGAAGGGGTGCGCGCCTTCGCGGGCCTGGAGGAAGGCGACGGGGTGATTGACGGACAAGGAGCGGAGCCATGCTGATTCTCACGCGCAGGGTGGGCGAGACGCTGATGATCGGTGACGAGGTGACCGTCACCGTCCTCGGCGTGCGCGGAAACCAGGTCCGCATCGGCGTCAACGCGCCGAAGGAGATCGCGGTCCACCGCGAGGAGATCTACGAGCGCATCAAGCGCGAGCGCGAGCAGGCGCAGGGGTCTGCGGCTGGTGTCGAGGCGCCTGCGTCCGGCGGCGGCGAGGGCGGGGGCTGATCTTGTCGCCCGTCGGGGGCGGGGCTATCCTAGCCGCGGAAGGGCCCCGCGGCCCGCTCTCCGGAGAGATGGCCGAGCTGGTCGAAGGCGCTCCCCTGCTAAGGGAGTAAGGGGCCAAAAGCCCCTTCGAGGGTTCGAATCCCTCTCTCTCCGCCATCCTTCGTCCTTGCCCCCGTGCAATCAGCAGCGTAGAGACGCGCGGGGACTGTGTCAGCCATCCTGTGGACCAAAAGGACCGGCGTACCCGCGCCCGGCGGGCTTCGGCGACCGAGCACCTTTCCCCCGACCCGTCTGCGGGCTCGGACCGTTCACTCGGGCGGCTGTGTGACCGGGAATGAAGCGTTGTGTCACCTCGCAGTTGGGCGGGGCTCGGGCTTGAGGTCGAGCTCATCCACTGACCGGTTCGCCGGATGCCGGACGTGACGCCACGGCTCCGCGCGGGCGGGCTCAGCCGCTCGAGCCGTCGTCGCGGCGGATCTCGACGTCCACGGGGCAGCCGTTCCCGTCGAGGCGCAGCTGCACGTCGACGGGCCGGCCGCAGTGCGGGCACTCCTCGAGCAGGTCGTCCTCGGGCGCGTTCTCGTCCAGCGTCAGGTCGATGCGGGCGCCGCACCAGGGGCAGCGGTCATGCAGCTCGACGATGGCCATCGCTCCATGCTCCCCGTCTGCCGGACTGTGCCTCAAGATTTCGGAGGCGCGGACCTGGCTTTCAAGGCGAAGGGTGGGGCCCGCCCTTCCCTTGACGCGGGCGGCGGCGCTTCCGATAATCGCGCGTCCTTCCCCGCGCGCCCGTAGCTCAGCTGGATAGAGCGTCAGGCTACGAACCTGAAGGTCGGGGGTTCGAATCCTCCCGGGCGCGCCATCTTTTCAAGCACTTAGGCGGTGACGCTCAGCGTCGCCTGTGTCCAATATCCGCCCGTATCCGCTCGGGTGGCGAATATCCGAGCCTCTAGGCCGGCCTCGGCGCAGTGGCTGCACGCGCTGGCCGCCCCCCCCACGTGCAGGCCCGTTACGGGCGGAAGCGGGCGACGGCGCGCTCGAGCGCGCGCACCGTGCGGTCGTCCGGGCGCGGGCCGTAGCGTGCCGCGACGTAGAGCGCCGTGATGCGCCGGATGGCGGCGGCATGCCGCGGCAGCC
>WFOW01000134.1 GCA_015487895.1 Gammaproteobacteria bacterium
CTTTTGATCTTTCCCGTCGGCCGTGCGCCGTGCCCCTGGGATCCGCGGGATTGGCAAGGCTGGGGCGCTCTGACGGCCTGCGGGCCACGGCTCAGGTGGACCGTCGGCCCGTCCAGCCGTCTCCCCTCTCCGCCCTGACCCGGCCCGGAACGGGAGATCCCACAGCTGCGGCAAACGCTTCCGCCCTCAGTCTCCCACACCCCGACCTCCCGCCACCCGTTCCCTGGTTCCTGCACGCTCCGCTCCTCGTGCGAGCCGGGCCGTCCGTCGGCTGGAGTGCCCGGCCGGCAGGGTTCACAGCGTCTATAATTGGGCACGCAAGCCTTCGGGAAGCCTTGAAAAGCGCTCAAGGCTTCCTCCGCGGCCACAGACGCCTGCGGAACAGTGCAAGGAAATCAAGATGGCTGCGAAGCACCTCGGCGCTGACCAGTCCGCGCAGCGGACCGATCGGCTTTTTCTGTTAAGAAAATAAGGGCTTACCCGCGCTTTCCGCGGGAAGGGCCCGTGCCGTCCCCTCGGAGGGGGAGGATGGAGGAAGTCATGCCCAAGCTTCATCTGGCACTCGTGCTGGGCGCGCTGACCGTCGTTGCCGCCGGGGCCGCGCCCGCAACGTCCGCGGATCAGGCCGCCGGCGCCACGGAAAAGAAGACCTTCCGCTGGGTCGGCTGCGGCATCACCAAGAAGGCGTTCATGAAGGAGCTCGCCGCGGCCTACGAGCGCAAGACGGGCGTGCGCATCGAGATCGAGGGCGGCGGCGCGACGCGCGGCATCCGCGAGGTGGTCGCCGGCAAGGCCGACATCGGCGGCTCCTGCCGCGGCCTCATCACGGGCAACCCGAAGGAGATGGGGGCGGACCTGCGTCCCGTCGCGTGGGACGCGCTCGTGGTGATCGTCCACCCGGACAACCCGGTGGAGGACATCACGCTGGACCAGATCCGCGGCATCTATCTGGGCAAGATCCGCAACTGGAAGGAGCTCGGCGGCAACGACGCCCCCATCCGGCTCTACGTCCGCCGCGGCAAGATCTCGGGGGTGGGGCGTGCCATCCGCAAGCTGGTCTTCGCGGACTACGACGTCGAGTTCAAGGCCTACAAGGTGGTCAAGTCCTCGGGGCCGCTCGAGAAGGCGGTGGAGAAGGACGTCAACGCCGTCGGCATCACGGGCATCTCGAGCGCGCGCAAGCGCAAGGTCAAGATCCTCAAGCTCGAGGGCAAGGAGCCGAGCTTCGACAACATCCGCAAGGGCGAATACCTGCTCTACCGTCCCCTCTATCTGGTGCTCAACCCGAACCATCCGCAGTACGCGGAGCTCGAGAAGTTCGTCAAGTTCGCGCACAGCTCCGAGGGGCGGCGCGTGATCCGGGCGAACAGGACCGTGCCCTATCTCGAGGCCCTCAGGCTCGTGATGAAGGAGGTCGAGCAGGAGAAGCGCGCCCGCGAGCGGGGCCTGTATCGCAGATAGTGTACGGTTGACGGTTGGCGGTTCACGGTTCGCGGCAATCCGTCCACCGCAAACCGTTCGCTCTACGCTCGATCCCAGGGTGCCCCGAGGACCCGGCGCCCTGTATTTCTAGTCGCTCTTTCCCTTGCCCTCGTCCTCGTCGGGCTCGTCGTATCTGGGATCGTGGTCCTGGCGGCGCTCGGCCTCGGCCTTGAGGCGCGCCTCGATCTGCGCCTTGCGCTGCGCGAGGCGCCGCTCGCGCGCCCCCGGACGAAGCGGGATGGTGCGCTCACCGAACAGGACCTGCTTCAGGAAGCGCATGGCGAAGGCGAGCAGCGCCTCGTCGTCCTCCTCGAGCCGCTTCAGCTCGGCCTCCGGCAGGTCGAACATCTCCCGGAAGCCCTCGCTCTGGGTGAAGAGCCGGAAGCTGTCGAGGTCGTAGCTCGCCATGAAGAAGAGGTCGAAGCTGCGCTCGGAAGGCGCGCCGACGGTCGGACCGGAGGAGCGCTTCTTGAGGACGATGTCGCGCCACTCCCGGTTCATCTCGTCGTACTTCTCGACGCCCTGCTCGCGCCGATACTCGCGGATGGTGATGCGGCGCGGCTCGCGGTGTCCGAGGCAGTGCGGCTCCTTCACCAGGAAATAGATGTCCTCGACCTCGCTGGTGCCCATCTTGCGCAGCCCCATGGCGCCGAGCGCGTAGTAACGGCATGCGGCAGGGCGGTCCTCGTAGACGCCGCAGCCCTCCTCGCGCAGGAAGCGGCAGGCGGTGCCGCCCTCCACGGGCTTGAGCTTGATCCCGGGCATGCCGTGCGGATCGAGGTCGAACTGCACGGCGTACTCGGCCAGGAACTGCCAGGTGGGGACACCCAGCCTGCGGGACAGACGCAGCACGTCGTAGGGCGTGAGCTGGATGTCGATGCTGCGGCAGCATTCGTTCCAGCAGGCGATGCCCGGACGGCAGTGGAACTGGATGACATCGTCGAGCCCCAGGCGCACGGGCTCGATGGGCCCGCGCGGCGGGTTCTGCACCAGCTTGGTGGGGTCGCTCATGGCGATCTCCTCCGGCTCAAGGCGGCGGGAGCGTGCGGCCCCCGAAAGGAAAAGGGGCCGGGCACCTCGGGTGCCCGGCCCCAAGCCGGTCACGGATCAGGCGGCGATCAGGCCACCTTGGCGCCCGGGTGCTTGATGCCCTCCGGCTCGTCGTCGGCCGGCTTGATGAGCTGCACATAGGGCACCTTGCGGAAGGTCCACTCGCCGGTCTCCGCATCGTACTTCGAGTTGACGAAGCACTTCCAGTTGTCGTCGTCGATGTCCATGAAGTCCGTGCGGTAGTAGTAGCCCGGGTAGCGGCTCTCCTCGCGGAACTTGATGTGCTTGAGGTGGGCCTCCGCCGCGATGATGCGGTGGTAGTTCTCCCAGGCGCGCAGCAGCTCGTGGAGGTCCTTCGCCCGCATCTTGAGCGAGTCCTCCTTGAGCATCTGCAGCTTCTGCTCGGCGATCTCCATCATCTTGGCGTTGGTCTGGTACCAGGTCGCCACCCCGCCCACGTACTCGTCCATGATCTTCTGCAGCCGGAACTGCAGCATCTTGGGCGTGATGTAGTGCGGGTTGACGTCGATCGCCGTGGTGTAGTCCTTGTGCTCGAGGAAGGTCATGACGGGCTGGTAGATCTCCTTGACCAGCTCGTCGACCGACTTCGCCAGCTCGGGCTTCCAGTCCTTGTTGTCGAGGGCGAACTTGACCATCGCCTTCGCGGCGATGCGGCCCTCGGTGAAGGCACCCGAGGAGAACTTGTGGCCCGAGGCGCCGACGCCGTCACCGGCCGTGAACAGGCCCTTGACGGTGGTCATGGCGCGGTAGCCCCAGTGGTAGTGGTCGGGCACGCCCGGCAGGTCGTCGGGGCCCGAGACCCACAGCCCGGCGCAGCCGGCGTGGGAGCCCAGCAGGTACGGCTCGGTCGGCATGAGCTCGGACATCTTCTTGTCGGGCTCGATGTTCTCGCCGGCCCAGATGCCGCACTGGGCGATGGTCATGTCGAGGAAGTCCTCCCACGCCTCGGCCTCGAGATGCTTGATCTCCTTGGGCGTCATGGTCTCGGCCAGCTTGGCCATGGCCGTCGGCGTGTCCATGAAGATGGGACCGCGGCCCTCGCGCATCTCCTTCATCATGAGGTGGTTGCGCAGGCAGGTGCCCATCTTCGGGCCGTTGGCGTAGCGCCCGTAGCCGTGCTCCTCGAGGGTGTGGGCGTTCTTGGTCTGGTAGTCCTCCCCGTAGGCGTTCATGGCCTTGGCCTTGAAGAGGAGGAACCAGGCGCCCACCGGGCCGTAGCCGTCCTTGAAGCGCGCCGGCACGAAGCGGTTCTCCATCATGGTCGCCTCGGCACCGACCTCCAGCGCCATGGCGTAGGTGGAGCCCGCGTTCCACACCGGGTACCAGGCGCGGCCCGTGCCCTCGCCCACCGAGCGCGGACGGAAGACGTTCACCGCGCCGCCGCAGGCGAGCAGGCAGCACTTGAACTTGTAGACGTAGACCTTGTGCTCGCGGACCGAGAAGCCCACGGCGCCGGCCACGCGCTCGGGGTCGTTCTTGTCCTTGACGAGCTTGACGATGAAGACGCGCTCCTGGATGTTCTCCATGCCGAGCGCCTTCTTCGCCGCCTCGGCCACGATCCACTTGTAGGACTCGCCGTTGATCATGATCTGCCAGCGGCCGGAGCGCACGGGCTTGCCGCCCTCGACGAGCTTCTTGCCCTCGTCGCCCGGCTGCTTCCAGATCGGCAGGCCCCACTCCTCGAACAGGTGCACCGAGGAGTCGACGTGGCGGCCGACGTCATAGACGAGGTCCTCGCGGACGATGCCCATGAGGTCGCCGCGCACGTAGCGCACGTAGTCGGCGGGGTCGTTCTCGCCCATGTAGGTGTTGATCGCCGACAGGCCCTGGGCCACGGCGCCCGAGCGCGACAGCGCCGCCTTGTCGACCAGCTTGATCTTGAGGTCCGTGCCGTCGGCCCACTGCACGATCTCGACGGCGCAGCCGCACGCCGCCATCCCGCCGCCGATGATGAGGATGTCGACCTCCTCCTCGACGATCTCGGGATTTCCGAACTCGTATTCAGCCATCGCTAGCTACCCTCTCGCTGTGTTGTTGCGTGATCCTCGCGCGCGGCCGGACGCGGCCGGCCGCCTCCCCCCGCGCCGCCTCAGCTGGCGACGAACTGGCTCATGTCGCCCGGATGGGTGTCCTTGGTGAACAGCACCGCCGGGTTGGTGAGGTCGGCCTTGTCGGGCTTGGGCTTGCCCGCCGTCGGATCGGCCGAGCCCTCGGGCGTCGTGCGGATGGGGAACTTGAAGCGCTTGATCGTGCCGTTGCGGAAGCGGATCGTCCACATGATGGAGTCGGTCCCGCGCAGCGGCTGCACCTGCGCGCCGAGCGGCACGATGTCGGCGTAGTGCCGGACCTCGATGGCCTGCTGGGGGCAGATCTTGACGCAGCTGTAGCACTCCCAGCACTGCTCCGGCTCCTGGTTGAAGGCCTTCATCGCCCAGCCGGTCTCGGAGCCGTCCTTGTCGAGCTTCATCAGGTCGTGGGGGCAGATGTACATGCAAGCGGTCTTGTCCTGACCCTTGCAGCCATCGCACTTGTCGGTACGCACGTACGTAGGCATGGCGGTTCTCCGTTTGTGTCGCGTGTTTCCGGTTGTACAACCCGCCGCCGACCGCCGCCGGCGGCCTCCCAGGAGACGTCAGCGGGCCGAGTGGCCCTTGAGCTCCACCTTGACCTTCTGGTCCTCGCTCAGGCTCTCGTAGTACTCGCGCAGGATGGCAAGCACCTCGGGCCGGCTGAAGTGGTGCGGCACATCCTGGCCCTCGGAGAGCATCTTGCGCAGCTTGGTGCCCGAGAGCAGCAGGCGATGCTCGGCGTCATGCGGGCAGGTCTTCATCGAGGCCATGCCCTCGCACTTGTCGCACCAGAAGGTCCAGTCGATCTTGAGCGGCTTGGTCTCGAGCGCGTCGGCCGGGATCTCGTCGAAGATCTTGTGGGCGTCGAAAGGCCCGTAGTAGTCGCCGACCCCGGCGTGGTCGCGCCCGACGATGAGGTGCGAGCAGCCGTAGTTCTGACGGAACAACGCGTGCAGCAGCGCCTCGCGGGGGCCCGCGTAGCGCATGTCGAGCGGGTAGCCCGCGTGCACGCAGGTGTCCTTCACGAAGTAGTGCTCGATGAGCGTGTTGATGGCGCGCGCACGCACCTCGGCCGGGATGTCGCCCGGCTTGAGCTTGCCGAGCAGCGAATGGATGAGCACACCGTCGCACACCTCGATGGCGATCTTGGCGAGATACTCGTGCGAGCGGTGCATGGGATTGCGGGTCTGGAAGGCCGCGACCGTGCTCCAGCCCTTGGACTCGAACAGCGCCCGCGTCTGCGCCGGCGTCAGGAACAGGTCCGGGTACTTCTCGGGGAAGCCCCCGGTGGAGAGCACCTTCACCGGTCCGGCGAGGTTCACCTCGCCCTGCTCCATGAGCATCTTGACGCCGGGGTGCTCGAGGTCGGTGGTCTTGTACACCATCATGGCCTCGTGGGCCTTGTCGATGGTGTACTTCTCGGTGACCTTCATGGTGGCGAGGATCTCGTCGCGCTCGGGGTCGTAGAGCGCGACGTCCTGGCCCTCCTTGAGGGAGTCGGCCGTGGCCTGGTCGGTGGAGAGCGTGATCGGGATGGGCCAGAAGAGGCCATTGGCCATCTTCATCCCGTCGCAGACTCCCTCCCAGTCCGCGCGGGTCATGAAGCCCTCGAGCGGCGTGAAGCCGCCGATGCCCATCATGATGACGTCGCCCGCCTCGCGCGAGCTCAGGGTCACGCGCGGCAGGCTCTCGGCGCGCCTGCGCTCCTCGGCGAGGGCCTCGCCCTCGAGGAGCAGGGGCTTGAGCTCGCCGCCGCCGTGGGGTCGAACCAGTCTCGACATCGTGCCTCCCCCGGATTATGGTGCAGCCGGATCGCCTATCCCGTTGAGTCAGGGGCATCCGCCGGACGGCAGGCCCCCAGCTTCGCCGCGCCGGCCCGGGCGCGCGGGGCGTATAACGATAGTCCTTTCCCCCCGCCTGTCCAACCAGTTTTCTCTTGCCGCGCCATAAGCGCGCCTTATCTCCCTACCGGAAGACTAAGGCATTGATATGCAAATCGTTCTCATCCGCTCCGCAACTATTCGCGAACGCTCGAATATTAGAGTTTCAGAATATTTTATGACTCCCTCAAAAAAGACGATTGGCCTCAATTTCGGGCCACGGCTATCTTGGCCCACCCGTCCGCGGGACGAGCGAGGCACGTGCGAGCATGAGCGAGCCCCTGACCGAGTCCGAGCTGCGCCGCCGGCGCGGCGAGCGCGTCGAGCAGCGCAACACCACCTGCTACATGTGCGCCTGCCGCTGCGGCATCCGCGTCACCGTCGTCGACGGCAAGGTGCGCTACATCCAGGGCAACCCGGACCATCCCCTGAACAAGGGCGTCATCTGCGCCAAGGGCGCCTCCGGTATCATGAAGCAATACTCGCCGGCGCGCCTGACGCGACCGCTGCTGCGCAAGCCCGGCGCCGAGCGCGGAGCGGGCGAGTTCGAGCCCATCTCCTGGGACGAGGCCTTCCGCATCCTCGAGGAAAGGCTGGCCCGCATCCGGGAGACCGACCCCAAGAAGTTCGCCCTCTTCACCGGCCGCGACCAGATGCAGGCGCTGACGGGGCTCTTCGCCAAGCAGTTCGGCACGCCCAACTACGCCGCCCACGGCGGCTTCTGCTCGGTCAACATGGCCGCCGGCATGATCTACACCATCGGCGGCTCCTTCTGGGAGTTCGGCGGCCCGGACCTCGACCGCGCCAAGCTCTTCGTCATGATCGGCACCGCCGAGGACCACCACTCCAACCCGCTCAAGATCGCGATCTCGAGGTTCAAGCGCCGCGGCGGGCGCTTCGTCTCCATCAATCCGGTGCGCACGGGCTATTCGGCCATCGCCGACGAATGGGTGCCCATCCGGCCCGGCACGGACGGGGCGCTGCTGCTCGCCATCACGCACGAGATCGTCCGCCGCGGGCTCTACGACCGCGACTTCCTGGTGCGCTACACGAATGCGCCCCAGCTCGTGAACGTCGACCCCGACAGCCCCGAACACGGGCTGCTGGTGCGCACCCCCGACCCCGTGCCCGAGGGCTGCTTCGACCCCCAGAACCAGCTCTGGTGGGACCGCCACACCGACCGCCCGGTGCGCACCCACACCGAGGGCGCCGACCCCTATCTGCTCGGCAGCTTCACGCTCGAGGACGGCACGCCGGTCAAGCCGGCCTTCCAGCTCCTGGTCGACCGCCTCAAGGACTACACGCCGGAGTGGGCCTCGCGCATCACGGGGATCCCCGCCGAGACCATCCGCCGCCTCGCCCACGAGATGGGCGTGACCGCACGCGACCACCGCATCGAGCTCCCCATCCCCTGGACCGACGCCTGGGGCAGGGAGCACGAGTCGGTGACGGGCAACCCCGTGGCCTTCCACGCCATGCGGGGCCTCGCCGCCCACTCCAACGGCTTCCACACCATCCGCGCGCTCTCCATCCTGATGACGGTGCTCGGCACCATCGACCGCCCCGGCGGCTTCCGCCACAAGGCGCCCTTCCCGCGCCCCATCCCGCCCTGCGCCAAGCCGCCCAAGGGCCCCGAGGACGTGCGCCCGGGGCAGCCGCTCAACGGCATGCCGCTCGGCTGGCCCGCGGGGCCCGACGACCTCTTCGTCGACGAGCGCGGCGAGCCGGTGCGCATCGACAAGGGCTTCTCCTGGGAATACCCGCTGTCGGTGCACGGGCTGATGCACAACGTCATCACCAACGCCTGGCGCGGCGACCCCTACCGCATCGACACGCTGATGATCTTCATGGCCAACATGGCCTGGAACTCCACCATGAACACGGTGGAGATCCGCAGGATGCTCAACGACAAGGACGAGAACGGCGAGTACAGGATCCCCTTCCTGGTGGTGTGCGACGCCTTCCAGTCGGAGATGGTGGCCTTCGCCGACCTGGTGCTGCCCGACACCACCTACCTCGAGCGCCACGACGTGATGAGCCTGCTCGACCGGCCCATCTCGGAGTTCGACGGGCCGGTGGACTCGGTGCGCATCCCGGTGGTGCCGCCGCTCGGCGAGTGCAAGCCCTTCCAGGAGGTGCTGATCGAGCTCGGCTCGCGCCTGAAGCTGCCGGCCTTCGTCAACCCCGACGGCTCGCGCAAGTACCGCGACTACCCGGACTTCATCGTCAACTACGAGACCGAGCCCGGCTCCGGGATCGGCTTCCTGGCAGGCTGGCGCGGCAAGGGCGGCGAGAAGCACCTGCGCGGCGAGCCCAACCCGCGCCAGTGGGAGATGTACGAGAAGAACGGCTGCGTCTTCCACTACGAGCTCCCGCGCAGCTACCAGTACTTCCGCAACTGGAACCAGGGCTATCTCGAGTGGGCGCAGCGCCACCGCCTCACGCGCTACGCCGAGCCCATCATGATCCAGATCTACTCGGAGGTGCTGCAGAAGTTCCGGCTCGCCGCCGAAGGCAAGTGGCCGGGCCGCCAGCCGCCGGAGCGCCTGCGCGGGCGCATCCGCACCTACTTCGACCCGCTGCCCTTCTACCACGAGCCGCTCGAGGCGCAGGTGACGGACACGCAGCGCTACCCGCTCAACGCCGTCACCCAGCGCCCCATGGCCATGTACCACTCCTGGGACTCGCAGAACGCCTGGCTGCGCCAGATCC
>WFOW01000135.1 GCA_015487895.1 Gammaproteobacteria bacterium
CGGGCGCGCCTGAGCCCCGCCCTTCCGGGGGCACCGGCCTCCCTCCCGTCGCCCCCGGCCCCCCGCACCTGCCGACGGCCGAGTGTAAGAAAAGGCTTACACGAGGCGGCGCCGGCGGCGACGTGAGACCGTCAGCCGCCGCTGACAGACGCCGCCCGTCCCCCTCCCTAGAATCCCGGACACCGCCAGGGACGCGGCTCCCAGAACGAGAAGCCCGCCGCGTGCGCTGGCGGCCTGAAGCCGGCCGAGGGGCCCGGCGAACCGGGGAACTTAGGGAGGGTCCATCCGTGAGCACCGTCCGCAGCAACTGGTCCAGCCGCGCCTTTCCCGCCCTGCTCGCGGGCGCGGCGCTTGTGCTTGCCGCCTGCGCCGGCGCGCCGCCCGCGCCGACCCTGAAGGACACGGGGATGGCGCCCGGCCCGAACTACATCATCGGGCCCGGCGACACGGTCAACGTCTTCGTCTGGCGCAACCCGGAGCTGTCGGCCACCGTCCCGGTGCGTCCCGACGGCAAGATCACCACTCCGCTGGTGGAGGACCTGCAGGCGAGCGGCAAGACGCCCACCCAGCTCGCGCGTGACATGGAGCAGGCCCTCTCCAAGTACATCAAGAACCCCATCGTCACGGTGATCGTCACGGGCTTCGTCGGCCGCTACAGCGAGCAGGTGCGCGTGGTGGGCGAGGCGGCCAGGCCCCAGGCCCTGCCCTACAAGGAGGGCATGACGCTGCTCGACGTGATGATCGCCGTCGGCGGCCTCACCGAGTACGCGGCCGGAAACCGCGCGCGCCTCGTGCGCATGGTCGACGGCAAGCAGCAGGTCTACACCGTGCGGCTCGAGGACCTCGTGCGCCGCGGCGACGTGAGCGCCAACGTGCGCATCCTGCCCGGCGACGTGATCATCATCCCCGAGGCCTTCTTCTAGGCCGGACGTTCCGGGGTCGGGGGCAGAAGCGGGAGGCTTCCCGATGCACGAGCTCATCTTTCAGGTCCAGACGCTGGCGCGCGGGCTGTGGCGCTTCCGCTGGATCGCGCTCGGCATCGCCTGGGCGGTGTCGGTGGCGGGCTGGCTGCTCGTCGCCCGCATGCCGGACCAGTACCAGGCGACGACGCGCGTCTACGTCGACACCGCCTCGCTCCTGCGCCCCCTGCTGCGCGGCCTGGCGGTGGAGACGGACGTGCGCCAGCGCCTGCGTCTCATGACCCGCAGCCTGCTGAGCCGCCCCAACCTCGAGAAGGTGGCGCGCATGACGGACCTCGACCTCAAGGCGCGCACGCCGGAGGACATGGAGCGGCTCATCGACAGTCTCGCCGCCCGCATCCGCCTGCGGGATGCCGGCCGCGTCAACCTCTACACCATCAGCTTCACCGATCCCGACCCGGCGCTCGCCAAGCGGGTGGTGCAGTCGCTGCTCACCATCTTCGTCGAGAGCAGCCTCGGCGACTCGCGGCGCGAGAGCAGCACGGCGCTCAAGTTCCTCGAGCAGCAGATCGCCGAGTACGCCAAGCGCCTCGACGAGGCCGAGCGGCGCCTGATGGAGTTCAAGCGCCGCAACATGGGCCTGCTGCCGGGACAGGGGGGCGACTACTTCTCGCGGCTGGAGAAGGTGCAGGCAGAGCTCGAGGCCGCGCGGCTGGAGCTGCGCCAGGCCGTCAACCGCCGCGACGAGCTGCGCCGCCAGCTCGAGGACGCCGAGGCCGCCGAGGAGTACGCCCTGGTCCCCGAGGCTCCGGCGACGACGGCGGTCTCGCCGCTGGACGCGCGCATCCAGGCGTTGCAGGCCAAGCTCGACGAGCTGCTGCTCAAGTACACCGAGCGGCATCCGGACGTGATCGAGATCAAGCGCACCATCGCCGCCCTCGAGGAGCAGAAGCGCAAGGAGATGGAGGCGATGGCGGCGACGGCCGCCCCCGGCGAGCCGGCGGTGCCGGTCAACCCCGTGCGCCAGCAGCTCAAGCTCGCGCTGGCCGAGGCCGACGCCACCGTGGCGGCGCTGCGCGTGCGGGTGCAGACCTACGAGCGCAAGCTCGCCAGGCTGCGCTCGCTGGTCGACACCATCCCCAAGGTCGAGGCCGAGCTCAAGCGCCTGACGCGCGACTACGCCGTCACCAAGCGCAACTACGAGCAGCTCCTCGCCCGCCGCGAGTCGGCCAAGATCTCCGAGGAGGCGCAGCAGACGGCGGACGACGTCAAGTTCCGGGTCATCGACCCGCCGCGCGTGCCGCTGGAGCCGGTGGGGCCCAACCGGGTGCTCCTCATGAGCGCCGCCCTCGGCGTCGGCATCGCCGCAGGGCTCGCCTTCGCCCTGCTGCTCACCCAGCTGCGCCCGACCTTCGACACGCGCCGCGCCCTGCGGCAGGCCACGGGCCTGCCGGTGCTGGGCGGCGTGATGCTGGTGCAGACGCTGGCGCAGCGGGTGCGCCGCCGCGTGGAGGTGGCGAGCTTCGCCTTCGCCACGCTGCTGCTGGTGCTCGCCTACGGCGGGGTGCTGACCGTCTATGTCGCCGACCTCCAGCTCGCGTCGGCGCTGCGGGAGATCGCCGGGAGGTTGCTATGAGCAGCATCGAGAAGGCCATGGAGCGGAGCGGCGCCGGCACGCGCGCGGCGACGGTCGAGCGCCTCGCGGCCGGCCGCGAGCGGCCGGAGCCGCCGCGTCACGACCTGCCGCTGGCGCGCCTGCGCGCGCAGGGCTACCTCACGCCGGAGGACTCCGACGGGCTGCTCGCCGAGCAGTACCGCGCCATCAAGCGGCCGCTCCTCATGAACGCCTTCGGCCGCGGCGCCGTGCCGGTCGATAGCGGCAACCTCGTCATGGTGACAAGCTCCGTGCCGGGCGAGGGCAAGACCTTCACCACGATGAACCTCGCCATGAGCATGGCGATGGAGCTCGACCACACGGTGCTCGTGGTCGACGCCGATCTCGTCAAGCC
>WFOW01000136.1 GCA_015487895.1 Gammaproteobacteria bacterium
CCTGACGGCGGAGGAGGGCGGCGAAGGCGAGGCGGCGGAAGAGGAGGGCGGCGGGGAGGCGGCCGCCGTGCGCTGGTACGAGCGCACGGGGGCCGGCTTCGCCTTCCACGCCACACCGCTCGACGTGGGGCCTGTGGTGCGGGCGTGGCGCGCGGAGCGCCGCCGCGCCTGGGTGTTCACCTCGGCGACGCTCGCGGTGGGCGAGCGCTTCGACCATTTCCTCGAGCGCATGGGGCTGGCGGAGGAGGAGACGCGCACGCTCCGGCTCGAGAGCCCCTTCGACTACGCCGCCAACGCGCTGCTCTACCTGCCGCCGGGGATGCCGGACCCGAACCGCCCGGACTACACCGATGCGGTGGTGCGCGCCGCCCTGCCGGTGCTGGAGGCGAGCCGCGGGCGCGCCTTCCTGCTCTTCACCAGCCACCGGGCGCTGCGCCTCGCCGCGCGCGCCCTCGAGGGGCGGGTGCCCTGGCCGCTGCTCGTGCAGGGCGACGCCCCGCGCGCGCAGCTCCTCGAGCGCTTCCGCGCCGCGGGCGACGCCGTGCTGCTCGGCACCGCGAGCTTCTGGGAGGGGGTGGACGTGCGCGGGCCCGCGCTTGCCTGCGTGATCATCGACCGCCTTCCCTTCGCCGCCCCCGACGACCCCGTGCTGCAGGCGCGCGCGGCGCGTCTGGCGGAGGCGGGCGAGAGCGCCTTCCTGCGGATCCTCCTGCCCGAGGCCGTGCTGGCGCTCAAGCAGGGCGCGGGGCGGCTCATCCGCGACGAGGCCGACCGCGGGGTGCTCGTGGTCTGCGACCCGCGCCTCGAGGGGCGCGGCTACGGGCGCGCCTTCCTCGAGAGCCTGCCGCCCATGCCGCGCACGCGCGACCTCGGGGCCGTGCAGCGCTTCTTCGCCGCCGAGCGCGCGGCTGCCGGGGCGGGGGACGAACCGTGACGGCCCTGCTGGCGCTGGAGACGGCCACGGACGCCTGCTCGGCGGCCCTGTGGCGCGACGGGGAGGCGCTCGAGCGGCGGGTGGTGGCGCCACGCGAGCACGCCGCGCGCCTGCTGCCCATGGTGGAGGCGCTGCTCGCGGAGGCCGGGACGACGGGCAGCGGGCTCGACGCCGTCGCCTTCGGGCGCGGGCCGGGGTCGTTCACGGGGCTTCGCATCGCCGCCGGGGTGGCGCAGGGGCTCGCGCTCGCGTGGGGGCTGCCGGTGGTGCCGGTCTCGACGCTGGCGGCGCTCGCCCAGGACGCGATCGAGGACGGGGCCGGGGCGGTCCTCGCCGCGCTCGATGCGCGCATGGGCGAGGTCTACTGGGGCGCCTTCCGGGCCGGCGAGGCCGGCCTGGCGGTCCCGGCAGGGGCGGAGCGGGTCTGCCCGCCCGATGGGGTGGAGGTCCCGGACCCGGGGCCCTGGGTCGGCGCGGGCCCCGGATGGGAGGCGCACGGCGAGGCCCTGCGCGCGCGCGCCGGCGGGGCGCTCGCGCGCGTGGAGCCGGGCCGGCTGCCGTGGGCGGGGCGCGTGGCGCGGCTCGCCGTGGCCGCGCTCGCCCGCGGCGAGGCGGTCCCGCCCGAGGCGGCGCTGCCCGTGTACCTGCGCTCGCGCGTCGCGGACATCCCCCCGCTGAGCGGCCGGGCCGCCGGATCTCTGCCACCCCGTTGAACGGCGCCCGAAGGGCGGGGGACGTGCCTCAGCCTCAGGGGACGAGGAGGGCGTCGAGCACGGCCTCGTAGATCGCGCTCAGGCGCACGAGCTCCTCGACGGCGACGTGCTCGTCGGCCTGGTGGATGGTGGCGTTGCAGGGCCCGAGCTCGACCACCTGGGCGCCCGTGGGGGCGATGAAGCGCCCGTCGGAGGTCCCGCCCGAGGTCGACAGCCGCGGCTCGATCCCCGCCACGCGGCGCACGGCGGCCCGCACGGCCTCGACCAGCTCGCCCGCAGGCGTCAGGAAGGGCTCGCCCGAGTGCTCCCACGCGAGCTCGTGGGGGACGGCGTGGCGCCGCAGGATCTCCTCGACGCGCGCGCGCAGCGCCTCGGCGGAGGTCTCGGTCGAGTAGCGGAAGTTGAACCAGGCCTCGAGCTCGCCCGGGATCACGTTGCCGGCGCCGGTGCCGGCTTGGATGTTCGACACCTGGAAGGTGGTCGGCGGGAAGTGCTCGTTGCCGCGGTCCCACTCGGCGGCGACCAGCTCGGCCAGCGCGGGGGCGAAGCGGTGGATGGGATTGTCGGCCTTGTCGGGGTAGGCGACGTGGCCCTGGCGGCCGATGACGCGCAGGCGGCCGCTGAGCGAGCCGCGGCGGCCGTTCTTGATCACGTCGCCGGCGCTGCGCTCGGCCGTGGGCTCGCCGACGAGCGCCCAGTCGATGCGCTCGCCGCGCGCCTGCAGGGCGCGCACCACGCGCGCGGTGCCGTCCACGGCCGGACCCTCCTCGTCGCTGGTGAGCAGAAAGGCGAGGCTGCCGCGGTGGTCGGGATGGCGCGCGAGAAAGCGCTCGCAGGCGGTGACCATGGCGGCGAGGCTCCCCTTCATGTCGGCGGCGCCGCGCCCGTAGAGCCGGCCGTCCTCGATCACGGGATCGAAGGGGTCGTGGCGCCAGGCCTCGCGCGGCCCGGGCGGCACCACGTCGGTGTGGCCCGCCAGGCACAGCAGCGGGCCCTGCTCGCCGCGGCGCGCCCACAGGTTGTGCACCTCGCCGAAGGGCATGGGCTCGATGCGGAAGCCCATCCGCGCGAGGCGCTCGGCGATGAGCACCTGGCAGCCGGCGTCGTCCGGCGTCACCGAGGGGCGCCGGATCAGCTCGCGCGCGAGCTCGACGGTGGGGTCCTGCACGGCCGCCTGCGTCCCTCAGATGTCGCGCAGCAGCTCGTTGATGCCCACCTTGGCGCGCGTGCGCTCGTCGACCTGCTTGACGATGACCGCGCAGTAGAGGCTGTGGCTGCCATCGGCGGCCGGCAGGCTCCCGGGCACCACGACCGAGCCCGCCGGCACCCGGCCGTAGAGGATCTCGCCCGTCATGCGGTTGTAGATGCGGGTGGAGGCGCCGATGTAGACGCCCATGGAGATGACCGAGCCCTCCTCGACCACCACGCCCTCCACGATCTCCGAGCGCGCGCCGATGAAGCAGTTGTCCTCGATGATCGTGGGCGCGGCCTGCAGCGGCTCGAGCACGCCGCCGATGCCGACGCCGCCCGACAGGTGCACGTTCTTGCCGATCTGCGCGCAGGAGCCCACCGTGGCCCAGGTGTCGACCATGGTGCCGGAGTCGACGTAGGCGCCGATGTTGACATAGGAGGGCATGAGGACGACGCCGGGGGCGATGTAGGCCCCGCGGCGGGCGGCCGCCGGCGGCACCACGCGCACGCCCGCGGCGCGGAAGTCGCGCGAGCTGAAGTCGGCGTACTTGGACGGCACCTTGTCGTAGTAGTTGGTGAAGCCGCCCTTGATGAAGCTGTTGTCCTCGATGCGGAAGTAGAGCAGGACGGCCTTCTTCAGCCACTCGTTCACCACCCAGCGGCCGTCGCGCTTCTCCGCCACGCGCGCCTCGCCGCGGTCGAGGAGGTCGATGGCCTCGAGGACGGCCTCCTTGACGTGGGTCTCGACGTTGCGCGGGGTGATCTCGGCGCGGCGCTCGAACGCCTCTTCGATGGTGGCCTGGATGTCGTTCATCGCCGGTGCTGCCTCCCTCCCAGCGGATCCGCGGAAGCGGGCATTCTACCCGCAAGGGAGGCCCGGACGCAGGGGGCGCCGGCGGACGGGGCGGGCGTACAATGTCCGCAGGGGAGCCGGGGGAGAAGGGACGGAACACAGCAAGGCGAGGAGGTGTGCAGATGAGGGCCGCGACGCGCTCGGGAAGGACGGTGGCGGCGCTGACGGGGCTCGCGCTCGCCGGCGCCGCGGTGCTCGGCGGCTGCGAGACACCGCCGACCAAGGAGCAGACCGGCACGGTCATCGGGGGCGTGGTGGGCGGCGTGCTCGGGTCGCACGTCGGCAAGGGCAAGGGGCGCACGGCGGCCATCATCGCCGGCACCCTGGTCGGGGCCATGATCGGCGGCAGCATCGGCCGCCACATGGACGCGCAGGACCGGATGCGCACGGCGCGCGCGCTGGAGCACAACCGCACCGGCCAGCCCTCGCGCTGGCGCAACCCCGACACCGGCGCCACCTACGAGGTGACCCCCACCCGCACCTACGAGACCGCGGAGGGGCCGTGCCGCGAGTTCACCGTGCGCGCCGAGATCGGCGGCAGGCCCGAGACCGTCTACGGCACGGCCTGCCGCCAGCCCGACGGGAGCTGGCGCATGGTGGGGGGCTGAGCCGCCGGGCGCGGTCGCGCCGGCGCTCCCGGCTCACAGCCCGCGCACGTAGTCGCGGATGCGGCGCGCGGCCTCCACGCAGTCCTCGACCGGCGCCACGAGGGCGATGCGCACGCGCCCGGCGCCGGGGTCCGCGCCGCCCGCGGGGCGCGAGAGGAAGCTGCCGGGCAGCACGGTGACGTTCTGGCTGGCGTAGAGCCCGCGCGCGAACTCGGTGTCGGGCACGGGCGTGCGCGGCCAGAGGTAGAAGCCGCCCTCGGGCGCGCGCACGTCCTCGAGCACCTCCGCGAGCAGCGGCACCACCGCCTCGAAGGCGGCGCGGTAGCGGGCGCGGTTCTCGCGCACGTGCGCCTCGTCGCGCCAGGCGGCGACGCTCGCTGCCTGCGTGGGTGGGGGCATGGCGCAGCCGTGGTAGGTGCGGTAGCGCAGGAAGGCGGCGATGAGCCGCGCGTCGCCCGCCACCAGCCCCGAGCGCAGGCCCGGGGCGTTGGAGCGCTTCGAGAGGCTGTTGAGCACCAGGCAGCCCTCGAAGCCCTCGCGCCCGGCGGCATGCGCCGCGGCGAGCAGCCCCGTCGGCGGGCGCGCCTCGTCGAGGTAGATCTCGGAGTAGCACTCGTCGGAGGCCACGACGAAGCCGTGCCGCTCGGCGAGCGCCAGCAGCCGCGCCCACCATTCGGGCGGAGCCACGCGTCCCGTGGGGTTGCCGGGCGAGCACACGTAGACGAGCTGGCAGCGTGCCCAGTCGCCCTCCGGCACGGCGTCGAGGTCCGGCAGCCAGCCGGTCTCGGCCGTGGTGGGCAGGTAGCGCGGCTCGGCGCCCGCGAGCAGCGCCGCGCCCTCGTAGATCTGGTAGAAGGGGTTGGGCATCATCACCAGCGGGCGGCGCGAGCGGTCCACCAGCGCCTGCGCCAGCGCGAACAGCGCCTCGCGCGTGCCGTTCACCGGCAGCACGTGGCGCTCGGGGTCTAGGGTCCCCGGGGGCAGCCCGAAGCGCCGCGTCAGCCACGCGGCGATGGCCTCGCGCAGCGCCGCCCCGCCCCGCGTCGCGGGGTAGCTCGCCAGCCCGTGCAGGTGCTCGATCACCGCCTCGGCGAGGAAGGCGGGGGTGGGATGGCGCGGCTCGCCCACCGAGAGCACGATGGGATCGAGCTCGCGCGGCGGCCTCACGCCCGCGCGCAGCGCGGCGAGGCGCTCGAAGGGGTAGGGATGGAGCCTCTCGAGATCGGGGTTCATGCAGCGGGCCCGGTCGGCGGCGGGCGCCAAGTATACTCCGGGGTCATGCGTGCCGAGACCTCGCCGGCGGCGGTGGCCGCGCTGCTCTACGGCGCCACCCTGTGGGGCGTGGTGTGGTACCCGCTGCGCCTGCTCGAGTCCGCCGGCCTGAGCGGGCTGTGGATCACCTTCGCGAGCTACGGCGCGGCGCTGCTCGCCGGGCTGCCGCTCGCGCGCGGCTGGCGCCCGCGCCGCGCGGACGCCGCGGGGCTCCTCGCGCTCGCCCTGGGCGCCGGCTGGTGCAACCTCGCCTTCGTGCTCGCCATGCTCGAGGGCACGGTGGTGCGGGTGCTGCTCCTCTTCTACTTGGCGCCGGCCTGGGCGGCCCTGCTCGGCTGGCTGCTGCTCGGCGAGCGTCCGGGCCTGCGCGGGGCCGCGGTGGTGTCCGTCGCGCTCGCAGGCGCCGTCGTCATGCTGTGGGAGCCCGCGGCCGGCCTCCCGCTCCCCGCCGGCCGCGCCGACTGGCTGGCCCTGACCGCGGGCATGGCCTTCGCGGCGGCGAACGTGTG
>WFOW01000137.1 GCA_015487895.1 Gammaproteobacteria bacterium
CGCGCCGAGCGCGCGCGCTGCGAGCGCCTGGTGGCGCTGGCGCTGGAGGCGGCGCGCGCCGGCGGCGCCGACGCCGCCGAGGCCTCGGCCAGCGTCGACCGGGGGCTCTCGGCCACGGTGCGCCTGGGCGAGGTGGAGACCGTGGAGTTCCACCGCGACCAGGGGATCGGGGTCACGGTCTACGTCGGGCGGCGCAAGGGCAGCGCGAGCACGGCGGATCTACGCGAGGCCTCGGTGCGCGCGGCGGTGGAGGCGGCGCTCGCCATCGCGCGCCACGCGGGCGAGGACCCGTGCGCGGGGCTGGCGCCGCCGGAGCGGCTCGCGCGCGAGTGGCCCGAGCTCGACCTCCACCACCCGTGGGGGCTGGACGCCGAGGGCGCGATCGCGCTCGCCACGGCCTGCGAGGACGCCGCGCGCGCCGTCGACCGGCGCATCGCCAACTCCGAGGGCGCCACCGTCACCACCCACGAGGGCACCTCGGTGTACGGCAACACCCACGGCTTCCTCGGCGGCTACGAGGGCTCGCGCCACAGCGTGAGCTGCGCCGTGGTGGCGCGCGAGGGCGAGGCCATGGAGCGCGACTGGTGGTGGACGGTGGCGCGCGATCCCGCCGAGCTCGAGGCGCCCGAGGCCGTGGGGCGGCGCGCCGGCGAGCGCGCCGTGCGCCGCCTCGGCGGGCGCAAGATCGCCACGCGCGAGTGCCCCGTGCTCTACGCCGCCGAGGTCGCCGGCGGCCTCATCGGACACTTTCTCGGCGCCATCCGCGGCGGGCGCCTCTACCGCCGCGCCTCCTTCCTGCTCGACCGTCTGGGCGAGCGGGTCTTCCCGGAGTGGATGGCGATCCGTGAGGACCCGCACATCCCCAAGGCCCTCGGCAGCGCCCCCTTCGACGCAGAGGGCGTGGCCACGCGCCCGCGCGAGCTGGTCGCGGGCGGCGTGCTGCGCGGCTACGTCCTCGACACCTACTCCGCCTGCCGCCTCGGCATGGAGACCACGGGCAACGCGGGCGGCGTGCACAACGTCCTCGTCGCGCCGAGCCGCAGCGGCGGCCTCGAGGCCCTGCTGGCCGAGATGGGCGAGGGGCTGCTCGTCACCGAGCTCATGGGCCACGGCGTCAACTACGTCACGGGCGACTACTCGCGCGGGGCCGCCGGCTTCTGGATCGAGGGCGGGCGCATCGCCCATCCCGTCCACGAGATCACGGTGGCCGGCAACCTGGCGGACATGTTCCGTGCGATCGCCGCCGTGGGCGACGACGTGGACACCCGCGGGCGCGTGCGCACGGGCTCCATCCTGGTCGGGCGCATGACGGTGGCCGGCGACTGAGGCGGAAGCCCTGAAAAACTCGGTTTTTCAGGGCTTCCCCGCGGCCATGGACGGCCGCGGGAAGGCCCATACACACGCAAGCGTATGGCGATACAAGGAAAGATCAAAACGGTCGCGAAGCGCCTTAGTGCTGTTCAATCCGCGCAGCGGATTGAACAGCGTTTCTGGCCAGAATACCCGGGAAGCACATCGGCGGATCGATCCGCGTAGCGGGATTGATCCGGGTGTCCGGCCAGACGCCTCAGCGCAGGAAGAAGGTCGCCAGCCCCAGGAAGGAGAGAAAGCCCATCACGTCGGTGCAGGTGGTGAGCACCACCGAGCCGGCAAGCGCGGGGTCCACGCCGAGGCGGCGCTCGATGAGCGGGATCAGCACGCCGGCGAGGGCGGCGATCTCCAGGTTGAGGACCATCGCCGCGCCGATGATCAGCGCGAGCCGCAGGTCCTCGAACCAGGCGGCCGTCACCGCGCCCACCACCACCGCCCACAGCAGCCCGTTGAGCAGCGCGACGGCGAGCTCCTTGGCGATGAGCCAGCGCACGTTGGCGCTGCCGAGCTGGCCGAGGGCCATGCTGCGCACCACCAGCGTCAGCGTCTGGCTGCCGGCGATGCCGCCCATGCTGGCGACGATGGGCATCAGCACCGCGAGCGCCACCACCTTCTCCAGCGTGTCCTGGAACAGGCCCACCACCCAGGAGGCGAGGAAGGCGGTGGCGAGATTGACCCCCAGCCACACCGCGCGCCTGCGCGCCGCCGGGAGCACGGGCGCGAAGGTGTCCTCCTCCTCCGACAGGCCCGTGAGGCTCATCAGGGAGTGCTCGGACTCCTCGCGGATGACGTCCACCACGTCGTCGATGGTGATGCGCCCGAGCAGGCGGCCCTCGGCGTCGACCACCGGCGCCGACACCAGGTCGCGATCCTCGAAGCGCTTGGCCACCTCGGTCGCCGGCATGTCGGCGGGGATGGGCTCGAGCTCGCGGTCCATGACCTCCGCCACCGTGAGCTCGGGCGGGCGGGTTAGGATGGCCGTCAGGCTGTCTCTTATACACATCTCCGA
>WFOW01000138.1 GCA_015487895.1 Gammaproteobacteria bacterium
GCCGGGCGCTCGAGCGCATCCCCGCCGAGCGGCTGTGGGTCAACCCCGACTGCGGCCTCAAGACCCGCGACTGGCCCGAGGTCGAGCAGGCGCTCGCCCACATGGTCGAGGCCGCCCGCCGCGTGCGCGCCGCCCTCGCCCGCGCCGCCTCCTGACCGGAACCGCGCCCGCGCGCACGCAAGGCCTTCCCCGGCTATTGCCCGCAGGGGACGCGGGATCTCGCGGACGGGCGAGCGGGCCCAACACCTTGGCCCGGCACGGGCGGCCTCACCGAAGGGGCGCGGCCCGGAGCCACCTCAGGGACGGCGCCGAGGCGGCCGCCGGCAGGCACGAGGAGAGCGCCAGCACGTTCCCGGCGTGATCCAGCAGCCAGCTATCGACGCGGAACGGCCCCGACGACAGCGTAGACAAGCGGGTGGCCTCGTCTGCGAGGCCGGTCCCCAGGCACTTCAGAAGCGCCTCCCGCCGCGTCCACAGCACCATGAACAGCCGCCCGCTCCCGGCCCGCGCGTGGCGATGCAGCAGCCTGCGCTCGTCGGGATGGAAATGCCGGCCTGCGATGGACGCGGCGTCCGGCACCGGCCGCACCCGCTCAAGGTCCACCCCGCAGCAATCCGCTGCCGCGGCGAGGGCGACTGCCCAGCCGCCGCTGCGGCTCGCGCTCACGCACCACCCCCCGTCCGCCCATGGTCTCCCGGTTCTCAGGCGCGTGACAGGCAACGGCCGCCCGGCCGCGCACCGCAGCACCTCCTCCACGAGCCGCGCGAGAGGGATGTGCTGCGGCCATCGGGCCACCACCACCTCCCCTGCGCGCCGCTCACCAGTGCCAACGCACCTCCACCAGAACCCGGTCGTCATCGTCCAACGACACCATCGCGCGGTCGGAGACGCCCGCCCGATAGGCCTCGGCGGCGAGAACCAGCGTGACGCGCTCGCCCAGGCGCCGCGCGCCTTCCGCCACCCAGACGCGGCTGCCGCGGCGCAGGTCCCGGACCACGCCCAGCTGCAGGCGCGCGTCCGCGGCCCCGGGCAGGTCCAGCCGGTAGCCCACGTACAGATCCCTGTCGAACAGGACGGGCGGCTGGGAGGCGGGCCGCAGGTCGCGGTACCACTCGAGAAGGAAGGTTCCCGATGCACGCCCTCCGGCCACGGAAGGCTGGAACCATGCGATCCCCGCTCCGCCGAGCACGTACCCCACGCCGCCCGACCATCGGCGTCCGGCCTCGAGCTTCACCAGCACGTCGCCCGCCGCCACGGAGAGCACGGCGGCGGCCTGCCGCAGGGCCGGGAAGAGCGGCCGAAGCGCACCGAGATCCGGCGTCGGCCGCACACGGGGCTCGCGGGACGGGCCGCGCCAGTAGGCGAGCGCGAGCTCCACCGGCCCCCGGGAGAGATCGGCCCTGAGCTGGACCGCACCCCGCCGGTCGAACCGGCGCCCCTGGAGCAGCGGCAGGGGATAGGGGCGCAGGGCCTCGCCCTGCGGCCACACGGGGACGCGCGTCCGGGGCGACCAGTCGACGGCCAGGCGAAGCTCCGGGCGGGGCGTCCACGCGAGGCGCAGGGCAGGCGTCGCCAGACGCTCGAACCGCCACGGGCCGTCCGTCCAGTCGCGGGCGTTGAAGACGTCCAGCGGCTGCCAGGCCTCCAGCGCGCCGAGGACCTCCCGCCGCATCCCTGCCTCCGTCGAGAGCCTGCCGCGGCGCCAGCGCAGGTAGGTTCCCGGCAGGTCCACCACCGTCGGGCCGCCCGCCGTGCGCGCGATGCGGATACCGAGCCCGGCGCGGAGCCGCCCGAGCCGCGCCCGGCACCGCCACGTGAGTACACCCCTGCCGACGAGCCCGCCCGTGGCGCCGGCGTGCGGATAGCGCGAGAGGGAGAGCCCGAGGCTGCTCCGCGAGCCGGCGCACGGCCCGACGTCTCCCCAGGCCTGGCCCGCGGCCAGCAGGAGCGCCGCCGCCAGGGCCTGCCGGGCCCGTGTCACGGCTCCGCCACCAGCTCCCGGAAGGCGAGCGGCGTGAGATCGTCCGGCCCGTGTCCGGCGCCGAAACGGTACTGGCGCCAGACGATGTCGCTCGCCGCCCCGGTGCGGAGGTTCGACATGCGCATGCGCATGGGCCGCCACCAGCGCCCCTCGAAGCGGCGGTAGCCCCAGAACTCCAGCACCTTCACCCGGACCCCGGCCCGGTTGTAGTACTCGATGCGCCGCGGCTGGTAGATCTCGCGGTCGATCCATTCAACCTGGCGCGAGTAGCCCGAGTGCGCATAGCGCGGCACGTTCTCGACGACGTGGCAGCGGCGGCCCTCCCCGCAGGTCTCCTCGCCCAGGTAGCGATAGCGGAACTTCTCGACCTGGAAGGGGGCCAGGTCCTCCAACGTGAACTCGCTGCCGAGGAAGCGCCCGGTGCGCTTGCGCGAGGCGATGCGCCGTACCCTGCCCTCCCCGGGCAGCGCCAGCCACAGGTCGTCCGGACGCAGGGCATGGGCGTGGGCCAGGAATGCCATGCCGCGCAGCGCAACCGGCCTGCGGATGTGGATGAGTCGGCGGTCCCCGTCGCCCCTCATTTCCACCGTGATCATGAGGAATTCGTGCTCCGTGCCCGTGCTGCCCCTCCTCCGGTTCACGAGCGTGCCCTCGGCCTCGTAGTCGCCGAAGCCCGCATCGCGCCGCTCCACCTCCATGGCCACGGCCAGACCGCGGCGGGCCGCTTCCTCGGCGTGATCCCCCTGCGCGCCAGCCACGCCCCAGATGGAAAGGAGCGCGACGGCACAGGCCCAGGGCGCGCCCAGGCGGCGCCCTTCAGCCGCTGACGGCCTCCCGGGACCGGTCCGCCTCCACATGGTCGTCCTCCCTCGTGCTCGAGCCCGCTTCCACCTCCGCACCCCGGCCGGTGACGGCAGCCCCACCATGGCCCGTCAGCAGGGCGGGCAGCAGACCGAGATCCACGACCACGGCCCACAGCACCACCAGGGCCACCATGCGGCCCAGGGCGGCGTTCACCTCGAAGCCCGAAAGGCCGAGCGCGCCGAAGCCCGCCGCCAGCATCAGGCTCGTGGCCAGTATGGCCGGACCGGCCGCCCGCACCGCTTCCGCCGCGGCCCGGGCCGCGGCGAGGCCCCGGTCGACGGCCCGCCGGAAGTGCCAGCCGAGATGGATGGTGTCGTCCACGATCAGCCCCAGGGTGAGCGTCAGCACCGAGGCGCTGCCCATGCCGAGCTTCCCGTCCAGGGCACCCCACAGCCCGAGGGTGGCGATGCCCGGCAGCAGGTTCGCGGCGACGGCCGCCGCCGTCCAGCGGGCGCGGCGCAGCACGAGGGCGAGCGCCAGCGCAGCTACCGCGAACATGGGCACCCACCCCCACATCATCCGCTCGATGTTGCGCAGGCCGATGTGGGCGAACAGGATGCTGGTGCCCGTCGCATGCGGGTCGCCGGCGGGGGCCAGCCCCCGCTCCCGCACCATCTCGGCGATGCGCCGGTCGAGGTCGCGCAACGCGACGATGCTCAGGTTCGCCACGTAGACGGTGAGCCGGGAAGCTCCACGGTCCGGGGCGATCCTGCTCCCGAGGTCGAAGGCCATTGGCACGGCGGCCTCGTACAGCACGAGGCTGCGCGCGATCCGCTCGCGCTCCCGGGGCAGATCCTCGGCCACATCGGGCCAAAGCGCACGATGCACGCGCCGCACCACGTCGTCCACGCTCTCGACGGCGACCACCCCGGGCTGGCTCCGTATCCAGGCCGCGAGCGACGCCACGCGACGCACATAGGCGGGGTCCTCGACCCCGTGGGGCGCGGCCAGGTCGTACTCGAGGGTGTAGATGCCCGCCAGCCGCCTCTCCACCGCCTCCGTGTCACGCCGGAAGGCGTAGCTCTCGTCGAAATAGCGCACGTAATCGTCGTCGAAGCGGTTGAGCGGGATGAGGGCCGCGCATACGGCCAGCGCGAGCCAGGCGGCCGCCCGCCACCTGCGCGCGGCCGGCGCCATGAGCCGGCCCAGCCACTCAAGGAGCCGCACCACGGGCATCCCGGCTGGCCGGTGGGGCAGCAGGAGCGGCCCCCACAGCAGGACGAGGGCATAGGCGAGCGCCACCCCGCCGGCGGCGATCACACCGAGGTGCCGGAAAGGGGGCGTGTCGTTCGCCAGCAGCGCGAGCAGCCCCGTCACCGTGGTCAGGGTGGCCAGGGCGGCGGGCGCCGCCATGTGCCGCAGGGCCGCGAGCCGCCGGGCACGCCCCGGCGCGTCCCCGTCGCCCGGTGCCGCATGGAGGTGCATCAGGTGGGCCACCGCGAGCAGGACCACGATCGTGGGCGCGGCCATGCTGACCGGCGAGAGGGGCAGCGCCAGCCAGCCGGCCAGCCCCAGGGCGCCCGTCACCGCCCCGGCAGAGACCGCCAGCGCCGCGGCCGCCGTGCGCCAGCTGCCCGCCATCAGCCAGGCCAGCCCCAGGATCGCGGCCACGAGAAGCGGATGCAGCGTCGAGAGGTCGCGCCGGTTCGCCTCGGCGAAGGCGGCATCGAGCGGCACCGTGCCCGTGAGGTGGAAACGCACGCTCGGGTGACGGGCGCGCAGCCGCTCGACGAGCGCGACGGCCGCGGCCTGGACCGCCTCGCTCCGCGCCTGGCGCCCCGCCTCGCCCAGGTCCAGCATCACCACGACCGCGGCCATGCGCCCGTCGGCGGAGAGCAGCCGCCCCCGCACCGCCGGCTCCCTCACCAGCCGGCGCTCGAGCGCGCCCGGCGGAAGCCGTGGCTGCAGCGCGCCGCCGCGCTCCACGAAGGGGGCCTCCAGGATGACCGTGCCCCCCCGGCCCTCCACGAGGGGGTAGTCGAGGACCGAGAGCACGCGCACGACGTGCGGCAGGCGCTCCACGCCGGAGACCGCCTCCCGAAGGGCCGCGAGCCCCTCCGCTGAGAGCACCGGACCATCGCGCTCCAGGGCGATGAGCAGCGTGTCCTCGCGGCCGTACCGGCGCTGGAAGGCGTCGAAGCGCGCCACCGGCGGCGCGCCCGGGTCGAAGAAGACCCGGTAGTCGGTCTCCATCCGCAGCCCTCCCAGCCCGGCCGCGAGCGCGCCGACGAGCGCGAGGCCCGCAAGGGCCGACCACCCCTGACGGGCCGCGATCCGGGCGAGCATCCCCGTGCCGCTCACCCCCGCGC
>WFOW01000139.1 GCA_015487895.1 Gammaproteobacteria bacterium
CGCAGATGGAAGGCGCCCAGCGGGGCCTCGATGCGCAGCAGCTCCTTGGGCCGCATGGCCGTGAAGACGTGCTCGGTGAAGGCCCCGCCCGCGCGGTGGCGCACGTGCAGCTCGATCAGCCCTGCGCCGGGGGCGCTGGCGATGGAGAAGCCGCGCCGGCGCCCGCCGGGGAGCAGCACGTCGAGGTGCTGCCCCGCGCGGTGGCGCAGCGGCGCGCCCATCGGCGGGCGCAGCCACAGCCCCATGACGTCCGGCGCGAGCCGCTCCATGCGCTCGACGCGCACCGGCATGCGCCGCGGTGCCTCCGCCGGGGGCTCGGGCGCGGCCAGCGCCACCTCGCCCTCCGGGACCGCCTGGCAGGCGATCACCTCGCCCGCCGCGCCCGCGAGGGCCGGCGGCGCGCCCGCCGGGTAGCGCACGCGGCCTGCGAGCAGGCGCAGGCGGCAGCTCCCGCAGGCACCGTCGCGGCAGCCGTGGGGCAGCGCCAGCCCCGCGCGCAGGGCGGCGTCGAGGATGGTCTCGCCGGGGCCCACCGCGAAGGTGCGGCCGCCGGGCTCGAGGGTCACGCGCGGATCGGACATGCGGGCTCCTCGGGCGCCTCCGGGCGCCCCGTTCGCGTGGCCGGGGGGGCGGCGTGCACGGAGATCGTGCGCCGGAAACCGACGGCGGCCGGATATTGAACGCCGCGCCCGGCCCGTGCGCAACCCCGCGGCGGCCGGGGAAACGCGCCCGGTGGCCGTGGTGTTCAGGACGCCCCGCGCAGGAGCCAGCGCCAGGCGGGCTCCAGCCGCAGCCAGGGCGGATGCTCGAGCCCGAGCGCCGGGCCCACGATGCAGACGAGCACCGCCTCGGCGTCCGGATGCTCGCGCCGTGCCGCCTCCAGCGCCCGCACCTCGCGGGCGAAGGTGTCGGGGTCGCTCGCGTCGGCGCAGGCCTGCACGAGCACGCTCCCGCCCTCGGGCCACCGGGCGAGGAAGTCCACCTCGAGGCCCTCCCGCGTGCGCACGTAGCCCACGTCCGCGCCGCGCCGCAGCAGGTCGATGCAGGCGAGGGTCTCGAGGGCCTTGCCGGGCTGCACCCGCCCGGAGCGGTCGTAGAGGGGGATGAGCGCCGGGTCGGCCGGATAGACCTTGCGCGGGTTGGTCATGCGCCGTCGCACCGACTCGTCGGCGAGCCACAGCGGATGGACCAGGAAGGCGTCGGCCAGGTGCTCCAGGTAGGCATGGAGCAGGTCCTTGCCGATGCGGAAGCCGCGGGCGCGCAGGTCGCGGTGGAAGCGGTTGACGCTGAAGGGGCCGGCCGCATGCGCCAGCAGGTGGTGCACCAGATGCCGCAGGGCCACGGGCTGGCTGACGGCGTGGCGCTCGATCACGTCGCGCAGCAGCACGGCGTCCACGTAGCCGCGCAGCACCGTGGCCCGGTCGCGCGCATCGAGCGCCTGGACCTCCGGGAAGCCGCCGATCTCGAGGTAGCGCTCGAGCGCCGCCTCGAGGGCCGAGCGCTCGGCGCTGCCCACGCGGTCCAGCGCCGCGGGCTCCTGCCCCCGGTGGCGGAGGAACTCGCGGAAGCTGAAGGGATGGACGACGGCCTCCACGGCCCGGCCGCGCATGCTGCTCGCCACCTCCCGCGAGAGCATCCGCGCCGAGGAGCCCGACAGGTACAGCGCCACGTTCTCGCTGTCGAGAAGGCGGCGCGCGAAGCGCTCCCAGCCCGGGACGAGCTGGATCTCGTCGAGCAGCACCAGCGCCTGGCGGCGTCGCCACTCCGGGTGCAGCCGGTAGTAGGTGTCTGTCACGAGCCCGAGCTGGCGCGCCTCGAGGTCGAGGAGGCGCTCGTCGTCGAAGCTGAAGTACAGGATCCCCTCCCGGGGGGTCCCGGCGGCCATGCGGTCGGCGGCCACCTGCCAGAGGAAGGTCGTCTTGCCCGTGCGCCGCATGCCGATGACGGCGACGGCCTTGCGCGGCACGGCGGGGACCCGGATGTCGCGGCGCGTGAACGCGGGCAGGGGCGCCCGCTCCGCGTCGAGGATCTTTTCCCGGATGATCTCGGCGAGCTGTCCTTCCATTGGCGACAGAATAGCAGGTATCTGTCCTTTTTAGAAGGACAGATTTAGGTAGATCTGTCCTTGTACAAGGGACAGAAGCGCGCGTGCCGCCGGGGCGCTAGCGGCGGCCGGGCACCTGGGGCCCGCCGGGCAGGGGGATGGCGAGCTCGTCCCAGATGGCGTCCACC
>WFOW01000140.1 GCA_015487895.1 Gammaproteobacteria bacterium
CGACGATACGCTCCTTGACCTCCGGCTCGAGCATGCCCTCGATCGCCTTCTTGACGTCCTCGATGACGTCGTAGATGACGCTGTAGTAGCGGACCTCCACGCCCGAGGACTCGATGGCCGCGCGCGCGGCCGCATCGGCGCGCACGTTGAAGCCGATGATGACGGCCCGCGAGGCCTGCGCGAGGTGCACGTCGGACTCGGTGATGCCCCCGATGCCGGCGGCGATCACGCGCACCTGGACCTCGTCGGTGGAGAGCTTGACGAGCGCCTCGCGCAGCGCCTCCACCGAGCCGTGCACGTCGGCCTTGACGATCAGGTTGAGCGCCTGCGCCTCGCCCTCCTTCATCTGCGAGAACAGCTCCTCGAGCCGCGCGGCCTGCTGGCTCGCCTGCTGCGCCTCGCGGAACTTGCGCTCGCGCAGCTCGGCCACCTCCCGAGCCCTGCGCTCGTCGCCCACGACCACGAGCTCGTCGCCCGCCTCGGGCACGCCCGAAAGGCCCGTGATCTCGACCGGGATCGAGGGACCGGCCTCCTGCACCTGGCGGCCCTTCTCGTCGAAAAGCGCCCGCACGCGTCCCCAGGTGCGCCCGCACAGGACGACCTCGCCCTTCCGCAGCGTGCCCTGCTGCACCAGGATCGTCGCCACCGGGCCGCGGCCGCGGTCGAGCTTCGCCTCCAGGACCACGCCGCGCGCCGGGCCCTTGCGCACCGCCTTGAGCTCGAGGATCTCCGCCTGCAGGAGAATGGCCTCGAGCAGATCCTCGATCCCCTGGCCGGTCTTGGCCGAGACATTGACGAAGATGGTGTCCCCGCCCCACTCCTCGGGGATGACCTCGTGCTGGGCGAGCTCGTTGCGCACCCGCTCCGGATCGGCCTCGGGCTTGTCGATCTTGTTGACGGCGACGACGATCGGCACGCCCGCCGCGCGCGCGTGCTGGATGGCCTCCAGCGTCTGCGGCATGACGCCGTCGTCGGCCGCCACCACCAGCACCACGATGTCCGTCACCTTGGCACCGCGCGCGCGCATGGCCGTGAAGGCGGCGTGGCCCGGCGTGTCGACGAAGGTGATGGTGCCCTTGTCGGTGTCGACGTGGTAGGCGCCGATATGCTGCGTGATGCCGCCGGCCTCGCCCGCGGCCACGCGCGTGCGGCGGATGTAGTCGAGCAGCGAGGTCTTGCCGTGATCCACGTGCCCCATCACCGTGACCACCGGCGGGCGCGGCTCGGGCTCGGCCTCCACCGCCGCCTCGGCGAGCAGCGCCTGCTCCACGTCCTCCTCGCGCACGGGCTTGGCCTTGTGGCCCATCTCCTCGACCACCAGGATGGCCGTGTCCTGGTCGAGGGACTGGTTGATGGTCGCCATCACGCCCATGCCCATGAGCGTCTTGATGACCTCGGCGGGCTTGACCGCCATGCGCTTGGCGAGCTCGCCCACCGTGAGGGTCTCCGGGATCTCGACCTCGCGCACGACGGGCGCGGTGGGGCGCTCGAAGCCGTGCTTGGGCTGCGTGGAGACGGCGACGCTGGTGCGCATGCGCTGGCGCTTGCGGCGCTTGCCGCTCTTGGCGGCCGCCACGTGCAGCTCCTGCCGCCCGTACTTGGTCTTGCGCTCGGCTTCCGTGGGCCGGGGCTCGGGGGCCGGCCTCGCCGCCTCGGCACGTGCACGTGCCTCGACCTCGCGCGCGGCCTGCTCGGCCTGGCGGCGAGCCTCCTCCTCGGCGGCCTGCCGTGCGGCCTCCTCCGCGGCCTGGCGCGCGGCCTCCTCGGCGGCACGCCTCGCGGCCTCCTCCGCGGCGCGCTCGGCCTCGGCCTTCGCGCGTGCGGCCTCCTCGGCCTGGCGGCGGGCCTCCTCCTCGGCGCGCCGGCGCGCCTCCTCCTCGGCCTTGCGCCGCGCCTCCTCCTCGGCCACGACGCTGCGCTTGACGTAGGTCTTGCGCCGGCGCACCTCCACGTTCACGGTCTTGGTGGTCCGTCCCTGGGCGCCGGAGACGCGCAGCTCACGCACGGTCTTGCGCTTGAGCGTGATCTTCCTCGGCTCCGCCTCCACGCCCACGGCCTCCTTGGAGCGACGCAGGTAGGCGAGCAGCTTGACCTTGTGCTCGTCGCTGATGGTCGCGTCCGGCCCCTCGGCGGGCAGGCCCGCCTCCTTGAGCTGTTCGAGCAGCTTCTCGACCGGCACGCGCACCTCCGCCGCGAGATCCTTGACCCTCACCTCAGGCATCGTCTCACCCGTATCGCTGTCGTACCGTGCCGCAATCAGCCGCCCCGCCCCGTCGGCTGCGGCGCGCCCACGGCGGCCTGCCCCTCGCCGGCGGTGGCCGGCCCGGCCCCCTGCGCCGGCGCATCCACGGCCGCGGCCTCCGGCTGCGCGCCCGCCTCCTCGGCGGCCTCCGCCGCGCCCCTCTCCTCGGCGGCCTCCTCGAACCAGGGCGCGCGCGCCGCCATGATCAGCCTGCCGGCCCGCTCCCCGTCGATGCCCGCGAGCTCGACCAGCTCGTCGGTGGACAGCTCCGCGAGGTCCTCCTGCGTGAGCACGCCCTTCTCGGCCAGCCGGTAGGCGAGCTCCTCGTCCATGCCTTCGAGAGCGAGCAGGTCGTCCGCCGGCCGTGCGCCGCTCTTCTGCTCGGCCTCGGCCAGCGCCCGCGTGAGCAGCACGTCGCGCGCCCGGCTGCGCAGCTCCTCCACGATCTCCTCGTCGAACTCCTCGATCTGGAGCATCTCGCTCTCGGGCACGTAGGCCACCTCCTCAATGCTGGAGAACCCCTCCTGCACGAGGATCTGCGCCACCTCCTCGTCGACGTCGAGCTGCTCCATGAACATCTGCACCAGCGCCTGCGCCTCGCGCTCGCTCTTCTCGGCGGCCTCCGCCTCGGTCATGACGTTGATCTGCCAGCCCGTGAGCTCGCTCGCGAGCCGCACGTTCTGCCCTCCGCGGCCGATGGCCTGCGAGAGCTGGTGCTCGGGCACGGCGACGTCGGCGGTGCGGGTCTCCTCGTCGAGCACCATCGACACCACCTCCGCGGGCGACATCGCGTTGATGATGAATTGCGCCGGGTTCTCATCCCACAGGATGATGTCGACGCGCTCGCCGGCGAGCTCGTTGGAGACCGACTGCACGCGCGAGCCGCGCATGCCGACGCAGGCGCCGACAGGGTCGATGCGCGGGTCGTTCGACTTCACCGCGATCTTGGCGCGCGAGCCCGGATCGCGCGCTGCGCCCACAATCTCCACCAGCCCCTGGCCGGCCTCCGGCACCTCGAGCTTGAAGAGCTCGATCAGCAGCTCGGGGCGGGTGCGGCTGCAGAAGAGCTGCGGCCCGCGCGGCTCCGAGCGCACGTCGTAGAGGTAGCAGCGCACGCGGTCGCCGGGCCGCAGCGCCTCGCGCGGGATCATCTCCTCGCGCGGGATGATGGCCTCGGCATTGCCGCCGAGGTCGATGTAGGCGTTGCCGCGCTCGACCCGCTTGACCACGCCCGTGAGCATCTCGCCCACGCGGTCCTTGAACTGCTCGACCACCTGCGCCCGCTCGGCCTCGCGCACCTTCTGCACGATGACCTGCTTGGCCGCCTGCGCCGCGATGCGCCCGAAGGCGACGTTCTCCATCGGCTCCTCGACGTAGCCGCCGGCCTCGGCCTCCGGGTCGCGCTTGCGCGCCTCGCTCAGGCGGATCTGGCGCTCCGGCGCCTCCAGCTCCTCCTCGTCCGGCACGATCTCCCAACGGCGGAAGGTGCGGTAGTCTCCGGTGTCGCGGTCGATCTCGACGCGCACGTCGATGTCGCCGCCGTGCCTCTTCTTGGCCGCCGAGGCGAGCGCCGCCTCCAGCGCCTCGAAGATCACCTCCTTGTCGACGCCCTTCTCCGCGGAGACGACCTCCACCACGTTCAGGATCTCTTTGCCCATCGCCTGCCTGCCTCCGAACGCGCCGCTCGTCCCCTCAGAGCTCGGGCACGAGCCGCGCCTGCTCGATCCTTTCCACGGGCAGCGCGAGCTCGGCGCCGTCGACCTCGACGAGCACCTCGCCGCCCCGCAGCCCGCGCAGCACGCCGCGGAAGTTGCGCCGCCCCTCCAAGGGCACGTCCGTGCGGATGCGCACCTCGCGCCCCGCGAAGCGCTGGAAATCGGCCTCGCGGAACAGCGGGCGATCCAGCCCCGGCGAGGAGACCTCCAGCGTATAGGGGCCCGGAATGGGGTCCTCCACGTCCAGAAGGCCGCTCACCTGACGGCTGACGCGTTGGCAGTCCTCCACGCTTACACCGCCCTCGCGGTCGATGTAGAGCCGCAGCACAGCGCGCCGGCCACCGTGATACTCCACGCCGACGAGCTCGTAGCCGAGCCGGCTCACTGCCGGCTCGAGCAGCGCCTCCAGTGCCGTCTCCCTGCGCATGGTCCGCCTCAAACGAAAAAGTGGGCCCACGGCCCACCCAGCGTCAGCGCGCCCCAGCCGGGCCCCGCCCTGCGGGCGGGCCAGCGGGCGGCGATGCCGCCACGAAAAAGGCCCCGTGCGGGGCCCCTCATGCGCGTCGTTGTCGCCCTCGCCGCGCGCCTCCCTTGCACGGCGCAATCCACACGGGACCCGGGAATTTTACCCCCTCCACGGAAAGGCGGCAACGCCGTCGGGGCTTATCCGATGCCGCCCTCCAGGCGCTCGAGCGTCTCGTCGTCCAGCCCCAGGTAGTGGCCGAGCTCGTGCAGGACGGTCTCGCGGATGCACGCCGCGACATCCTCTCCCGTCTCGGCGCACCAGGCGAGGATGGGCTGGCGGTAGAGATGGACGGTGTCCGGGAACTCCCCGTGCCCGTAGCCCGCCCGCCGCCGCGCTCGGGGAGCGGCACCCCTCGGTAAAGCCCGAGCAGGTCGAGGGGATCCTCGATCCCCATCTCACGCAGGACCTCGCTGGACGGCCACTCCGCCACGAAAAAGGCCACGTTCTCGACACGTTCCCGGAACCAGGCCGGAAGCGAGCCCACCACCCGCTCCGCCTCGGCGGCGAAGCGTGCCTTGGGCCAGGCCCGTGCGAGCGCCTCGCGACGTTCAGCGTGCCTCCCCACCAGTCCCGCCCCGCCGTGCCGCGCGCCCTGCCAGGCCACCGCAGCTCCACCGCCCGGACGCCTGCGCGGCCGCATCCGACGGTGCCCGCGCCGCGGGCTTCTTCCTACATGTCATTGCCTTAACGGCACGCACCAAGAAAAAAGGCCCGGCACCGCATGCCAGGCCTTTGCCTCAACTCCAGCCGACACCCCCCACCTGCCGGGCCCACCTGCCGGGCAGCCGCGAAAACGCTCGAAGGGGCGCCGCTAACTGCTGGTAGCGGGGGCAGGATTTGAACCTGCGACCTTCGGGTTATGAGCCCGACGAGCTACCAGGCTGCTCCACCCCGCATCCGACGATCCATAGTCTGCCAAAGGCCCGCAAGCCGTGCAAGGGACCGCTCCCCAGCCTCTTCGGAAACCCATGGCGCTCCCCACGACGGCAGCCCCCATCCCGGCCCTCCGGACGAGCACGGGGCCGGCGCGGGTCGCCCGCCGCGGGCCCGGGCCGGGCGCGCTGCTACAATGCCCGCGCGAGCAGGCCCCACGAGCGAGCCCATGTCCGAGCCCGAGCGCCAGAGCGAGACGCGGGCGGCGCGCATCGCGCCGGCCGAGCTTCCCACCATCCGCGAGGTGAAGCCGCTCAGCTTCATCTTCGAGCAGCGCGGCGCGCTGGCGCCCGCGGTCTGCCGCGAGGCCATCCGCCGCTTCGAGGCGCACCCGGAGGAGCAGTACGAGGGACGCATCGGCCAGATCCCGCTCAAGGACCGCTCCATCAAGCGCTCCACCGACCTGGTGGTGAGCGGCAAGCCCCACTGGAAGGACATCGACCGGGCGCTCTTCGCCTCGCTCGCGCGGGCGCTCGAGGAGTTCTCGCGCGCCTTCCCCTTCTTCCGCGGCCCCTTCCGGGACATGGGCTACGCCATCCAGCGCACCCGCCCCGGCGAGTACTACCACTGGCACGTGGACGGCGGCAGCCACGCCTTCGCCCTGCGCCAGCTCGTGGCCGTGTGGTACCTGAACGACGTGCCGGGGCCTGGCGGCGAGACCGAGTTCCTCTACCAGGACGTGCGCGTGCGCCCCGAGGAAGGAAAGCTCCTCCTTTTCCCGCCCTTCTGGACCCATGAGCACCGCGGCGTCACCCTGCAGGCGGGTGTCAAGTACATCGCCACGACCTGGGTCGTCTTCGCCTGAGACGCTCCTCGAGGTCGCGCCCGGCGGCGAGGCCTGGGAGCGCTACCTGGAGCTTCGCTGGGCGGTGCTGCGCGCACCCTGGGGCCGGCCGCGCGGCAGCGAGCGCGACGCCGAGGACGCTCGCGCCGTGCACCTGATGGTCGCCGCCCCGGACGGGACGGCGCTCGCCGTCGGGCGGCTGCACCGCCTCGACGACGTGACCGGCCAGATCCGCTACATGGCCGTCGCCCCCCACGCGCGCGGCCGGGGCCTCGGCCGGCGCATGCTCTTCGCGCTCGAGGACCGCGCCCGCACGCTCGGCCTGCGGCGCCTGGTGCTCGACGCGCGCGAGGCCGCCGCGGGCTTCTATCTGCGCCACGGCTACCGTGCGCTGGGCGAGGGGCACGTGCTCTTCGGCACCATCCGCCACCTTCGCATGGAGAAGCTCCTTGCGCCGGAGGCGCGGACGTGAGCGCGCCACTGCTGCTGCAGGTGATCGAGCTCGGGGGCTACCCGGACCTCACGCCATCCTTCCGCAGGCTCGGCTTCGAGCCCGTTGTGGCCGGCTCCATGCGCCAGGCCCTGGGCCTGCTGCGCGAGCTCACGCCGGCCGCGGTGGTGGCGGAGTTCAACTACGGGCTGGTCTACGGCTCGCGGATCAGCAATCTCGAGACGCTGATCGCGGCCCTGCAGCGGCACGCGCCCGAGGCGCGGCTGGTCGCCCTCGCCGAGCGCGAGCGCATTCCTCATGCCGAGCGCCTGCGCCCGCGCTGGCCCGCGCTCGCGGTGGTGCCGCTGCCCGTGGAGGAGGCGGCGCTGGCGGAGGCGCTCGGCGTCAGGCCGTGATGAGCGCGGTCTCGAGGGGGTTGCCCTCGGTGTCGACCTCGACCGCGCGCACGCCGGGCATGCGCGCGAGGATGTAGGCGGCCATCATCACCTTCATGGCCTCGTTGCCGGTGTGGAGCGCCGTCAGCAGGCGGTCGGCCGCGATCTGGCAGCGCACGGTCGTGTCCGGGCGCTCCACCCACTCGCGCCCGACCTGCCAGCCGCGGTCCATGTCCGCGTCCATGCGCCGGAAGAACTCCTCGGCCTCGGTCAGCAGCTCGTCCGGCACCTCGACGCCGAACACCTGGTCCTGCACGATCACGTCCAGCCGCATGCCCTCTCCTTCCCGATCCGTGCCGCGCCGTTGCCGCGCGGCATGCGCGCACCTAAGCTAGGCCCTCTGCGCGGCGCGCGCAACCGCGAAAGAAACGGGGAAAACGATGCTGGTCGAGATCCCGGAAGTGCTCGACACGGAGCAGCTCGAGGCCGTGCGGCGCCTGCTCGCCGATGCCCCCTTCGTGGACGGGCGCCTCTCGGCCGGCACGGCCGCCCGGCCCGTCAAGCGCAACGAGGAGCTCGATCCGGGCGACCGCCGCATCGAGGCGCTCAACCGCATCGTCATGGGCGCGCTCACGCGCCACCCGCTCTACCTGGGCGCCGCGCTCCCGCACCGCGTCGCGGTGCCCTTCTACGCGCGCTACCGCCCGGGCATGGCCTATGGCGAGCACGTCGACGACCCCGTCATGGGCCCGCCCGGCGGGCGCTACCGTTCCGACGTCTCGGTCACCGTCTTCCTGAACGGGCCGGAGGAGTACGACGGCGGCGAGCTCGTCGTCGAGACCACCTTCGGGCCGCGCACGGTGAAGCTGCCTGCCGGTCATGCCGTGCTCTACCCCTCCTCCAGCCGCCACCGCGTAGCCGAGGTCACGCGCGGCGAGCGCCTCGTCGCCGTCACCTGGGTGCAGAGCCTGGTGCGCGACCCCGCGCGGCGCGAGGTGCTGTTCGAGCTCGATCAGGCACGCCGCGCGCTGATCGAGGCGGACCCGACCGCCGAGCCCGCCCGCCGCGTGCAGGCGGCCTATGCCAACCTCGTGCGCATGTGGGCCGAAGTCTGAGCCCGCTGGGGAGCGCGCGGGAGACGGGTGACGGGAGACGGGAAAGAAACGGCCGCGCACGGAGCGCGCACCACCCCTCGCCTCCCGACCCCCGCTCCCGCATCTGCCGCTGCAGGCCGCAGACCGAGGCGCGCCTCAGCCCGGCGGCCAGGCCATGGGGCGGCCGCCG
>WFOW01000141.1 GCA_015487895.1 Gammaproteobacteria bacterium
CCCCGCACCTCGAGCGCCTCCGCCGCCAGGCCCTCGGCCAGCTCCACCCCCGCCGCCAGCGCCGCCCCGCGCAGGGCCCGCACGAGCCGCGGATTGCGCACCTGGGCGATCTCCGGGAGCCACAGGCCCGCGTCCGGGGTGGCCGCCTCGCCGAGGCAGGGCGCACGCGCGAGCCCCTCCTGGGCATCGCCTTCCGCGAGCCCGTGGCGCGTGCACCATGCGCGCGCCGCCGCGCGCTCGTCCCCGTCCAGGCCCAGCACCAGCAGCCCGCAGCGCCACCACTCGGGATCGACGCCGGAGGCCTCGTGAAGCTCGGCGGCAAGCCCCGGCCAGCGCGCCTGGCTCCAGCGTGCGAGCGCCGTGACGGCATCCGGCTGGCGCCACGGGTACAGCGGCGACAGGATGCCCCCGCCGGCCCAGGTGGCCCCTCGGCCCGCCGGCCCGCGGTCGAGCACGCGCACCGCCGCGCCGGCCCGGCGCAGCTCCAGCGCCGTGAGCAGGCCGTTGATGCCCGCGCCGATCACGAGCACGTCCGCGCGTCCCACGGGTCTCTTGCTCCTTCTCTCCGGCCCGGCGGCCTGCCGCAGAGCGAGCTATCCTCGCACGGGAGGCCTCACCGCGTCAGCATTCTTGACACTGTTCACGCTCTCGCGCACAGGTGCCCCGCTCATCGGACAAACCCGCGCCTTCGGCCGGCACGGGGATGACTTCGCCGGGCGCCGGCGTATAAAGGTGCCATGGAAAGGCGATTTCGGGGCATCACCCTCGTCGAGCTGCTGGTCGCCCTCGCCGTGGCCGCCATCCTGCTCGCTGTCGGGGTCCCCATGCTGCGCGACTTCATCCTGAACAACCGTCTCACCACCCACGCGAACACCCTGGCGACGTCGCTGGCGCTCGCCCGGGCCGAGGCGGTGCGGCGCAACACGCCCGTTGCCATCGCGCCGGTCGCGAGCGACTGGTCCAAGGGCTGGACCGTGGGCGTGGACGCCAACGGCGACGGGACCATCGACGGCGAGGTCGTGCGCTCGGAAGGGCCCGCCCCGGACGGGGTGACCGTGGGCGCCAGCGCCACGGCGGCCATCGTCTTCCGCGTGTCGGGCCTCGCCAGCCGCGCCGAGAGCTTCCGGATCTGCGACGCGCGCAGCGGCGAGACGGGGCGGGAGGTGACGCTGCTGACGACAGGACGTGCGGAGGTGAGGCCTTATGCGTGCCCCTGAGGTCACCGGTCCAGACTGGCGCCGCGCGCGCGGCTACAGCCTGCTCGAGGTGCTCATCGCCCTCGTGGTGCTCTCGATCGGGCTGCTGGGGCTGGCGGGGCTGCAGCACCTCAGCCTCCAGCGCAACCAGAGCGCCTATCACCGCACGGTCGCGACGCTGCTCGCCTACGACATCGCCGACCGCATGCGCGCCAACCGCGTGGCGCTCTCGAGCTACGTGCTCTCGCCGCCCGCCTCGAGCATCACCGCTCCGCAGGACTGCGAGTCGGCCGCCTGCACGCCGGCGCAGCTCGCGGTATTCGACCTTTCGAAATGGCTGTCCGAGATGAGCTCCCGCCTGCCCGCGGCGAAGGGCGAGATCGCCCAGAGCGGCAACGAGTTCACGATCAAGGTGCTCTGGGACGACACCCGCCAGGGCCTGACGGGCACGACCTGCTCGGGCGCGGCGACCGACATGAAGTGCTTCAAGCTGGTGTTCCGGCCATGAGCATCCACCGCATGCGCAAGCCGCCTCTGGGCCTCAGCCTCGTCGAGCTCATGGTCGCCATCGCCGTGAGCCTCGTGCTGCTCGCGGGCGTGTACCAGATCTACATGGCGACCAAGACCTCCTACCGCATGGACGAAGGCCTCGCCCGGCTGCAGGAGAACGCGCGCTTCGCGCTCGAGTTCCTCGCGCGCGACATCCGCATGGCCGGGTACATGGGCTGCTACACCGGGAATCCCGGCAGCGTGGAGAGCATCCTCGCCTCGACCGACTTCGCGTGGGACTTCGGCAAGCCCGTGGAGGGGCACGAATACACTGGCAGCGGCGGAACCGCCGACAGCGACTGGAACCCGCCCCTGGGCGGCACGCCGCTGAGCGGCCAGGTCTCGGCCTACAGCGACATCATCATCGTGCGGCGCATGGCGGGCAATGGCATCCGGCTCGTCTCTCCGTTCAGCGATTCGGCGCAGCTCTTCATCGACCCGGCCTACTCCTCGATGTTCCAGATCGGCGACATCCTTATGGTCACCGACTGCACCAAGGCCTCCATCTTCCAGGCCACGAACATCCAGCCGGCCGGCGGCAAGATCAACGTCGTGCACTCGGCCGCTGGTACGGTCTCGCCCGGAAACAGCACGCCGCTGCTCGGAAACAGCTACGGGGCCGATGCGGAGGTGGCGAAGTTCGTCACGCACGCCTACTTCGTCGGCCCGGGCGCGAGCGGGCCGGCCCTGATGCGCGCACGGCTCCAGAACTCGGGCGGCACGGCGACGACGACGATCGAGGAGCTGGTCGAGGGCGTCGAGAGCCTGCAGGTGCTCTACGGCGTGGACGGCGACGGCGACGGCGTGCCGAACCAGTTCATGGAGCGCGACGCCGTCCCCGACATGGCCGACGTGGTGGCGGTGCGCGTGGGGCTGCTGCTGCGCACGCCGGAGGAGGTCCCCAAGGCCAGCGCCACGCCCACCACCACGCTGCTCGGCGAGAGCATCACGCCGCCGTCGGCGGACCGGCGCCTGCGGCGCACGGCCGTGATCACCGTGGGCATCCGCAACCGCCTGCCCTAGAGGTCGGAGGAAGGCACGCCATGCGAACCGTCGCGTCCCCGATGCTTCCCGGCCGCGCCGCGGGTGCGGCGCTCGCCATCGCGCTGGTCTTCCTGCTGGTGCTCACCATCGTCGCGGTGACGGCGATGCGCACCACCATCATGGAGGAGCGCATGGCGGGCGGCCTGCGCGACTACAACCTCGCCTTCCAGGCGGCCGAGCTGGCCCTGCGGGCCGGCGAGCAGTGGGTAGAGTCGCTCAACAGCCTGACCGGATTCGATACGGCCGGCCCCGACTACTCCGCAGGCGACGCCCCCGACCCTTTCAGTGCGGCTGCGTGGTCGGCGTGCACACCGGTCCCGGGCCCGTCCTACCTGTCCGCGAATCCCTGCTACTTCGTCGAGCACACGGGCACGATCTCCTCGGCGACGCCGGGAGCGAACATCAACATCGTCGGCTACGGCGAGCAGGCCGGCGGGGGCGTGGTGGAAGGCTTCCGCATCGTCGCCCGCGCCGTC
>WFOW01000142.1 GCA_015487895.1 Gammaproteobacteria bacterium
TGCACGTCATGAACGCAGTCGGCACGCTCATGATCCTCATCTTCCTGCACGTCTATTTCGCCCCCTACCGCCGCCTGCGGGAGGCGGTGGCGGCGCAGGACTGGCCGGCGGGCGGACGGGCGCTCGCGCAGATCCGCCGTCTCGTGGGCATCAACCTGGCGCTGGGGCTCCTCGTGGCGGCCGTCGCCGCCGGCGGCCGCTACCTCGGCGCCTGAGGCGCGGCCTTCCCTTCCCGCCCGGCCTCATTCGATCTTGAGGTAGGCGAAGCCGCGGGCCTGCAGCTCGGCGATGCGCACCACGCCCGAGGGCACCAGCTCCACGCCCGGATAGAGCCGGTCCCGGGGCAGGCCGATGGCCTTGCGTGTGATCTCGCACAGCTCGAGCTTCACTCCCCGCACCCGGTTGAGCGAGAGAAGACGCCCCTTGAGGTTCTCGCGCCGCTCGCGCAGCGCCTCGTCCTCGGCGAAGGGCGTCCCCTCCAGCGGGTCGTCGGTGAGGAAGCGGATGCCGTGCGAGACGAAGACGATGCGCACGTCGTACTCCACCAGCTCGTTCTCGTAGGTGTTCACCATGTTGTTGATGCTGGTGAGCATCGCGCTGAAGCGCCGCGGGTCCGAGAAGTCGGCGTGGTAGACGACCCGCGCCTGGTCCTGCGCGGACGCGCCGTTCGCCAGCGCCCCGGGAAGGGCCGCGGACCAGACCGGCAGGACGAGCAGGAAAGCCGAGAGGGTCCGGAGGATCGACATGGCCTCGCACCTCCTGGCGGCCCCCGGAGGGCCGGCGGCCGCCCCGTTCCACGGGCTGCTTCCAGCCCGATTGTAGGAGCCCCAGGAAGGTTCCGGGAAGCGCCGGGGCCCGCCGACAGAAGGCGGGGGAAGGAAGCCGGCAGCGCCCCAGGGACGGGCCCGCGTGCCAGGCGGACGCAGCCCGCCCCCCGGTCCCCAGAAGCACAAAAAGGCCCCGCACCCGGGGCGGGTGCGGGGCCCGTGCCGTGAGGCGTCTTCCCCCGCGGGGCGGGTCAGAAGTCGTCCATGCCGCCCATGCCGGCGCCGGCCGCGTTCTCCTTCTCCTCCTTGGGGAGCTCGGCGACCATGGCCTCGGTCGTGATCATGAGGCCGGCCACCGAGGCGGCGTTCTGCAGCACCGTGCGGGTGACCTTGGTGGGGTCGAGGATGCCCATCTCGATCATGTCGCCGTACTCGCCCGTGGCGGCGTTGTAGCCGAAGCTGCCCTCGCCCTCCATGACGCGGGCGACGATGACCGAGGGCTCCTCGCCGGCGTTGGCCACGATCTGGCGCAGCGGCTCCTCCATGGCCTTGCGCGCGATCTGCACGCCCATGTCCTGATCCGGGTTGGCGCCCTTGAGGTCCTTGATGGCCTGCAGGGCGCGGATCAGGGCCACGCCGCCGCCGGGGAGCACGCCCTCCTCGACCGCGGCGCGCGTCGCATGCAGGGCGTCCTCCACGCGCGCCTTCTTCTCCTTCATCTCGACCTCGGTGGCGGCGCCGACCTTGATCACCGCCACGCCGCCGGCGAGCTTGGCGACGCGCTCCTGCAGCTTCTCCTTGTCGTAGTCGGAGGTGGCCTCCTCGATCTGCACCTTGATCTGCTTGATGCGGGCCTCGATGTCCTCCTTCTTGCCCGCGCCGTCGATGATCGTGGTCTCCTCCTTGCTCACCACGACCTTCTTGGCGCGGCCGAGGTCGTCGAGGCTCGCCTTCTCCAGCGACAGGCCGACCTCCTCGGAGATCACCGTGCCGCCGGTGAGGATGGCGATGTCCTGCAGCATGGCCTTGCGCCGGTCGCCGAAGCCCGGGGCCTTGACGGCGCAGGTCTTGACGATGCCGCGGATGGTGTTGACCACCAGCGTCGCCAGCGCCTCGCCCTCGACGTCCTCGGCGATGATGAGCAGCGGCTTGCCGGACTTGGCCACCTGCTCGAGCACCGGCAGCAGGTCACGGACGTTGGAGATCTTCTTGTCGTGCAGGAGGATGAAGGGATCCTCCAGCTCCGCCGTCATGTTCTGCTGGTTGTTGATGAAGTAGGGCGAGAGGTAGCCGCGGTCGAACTGCATGCCCTCGACCACCTCGAGCTCGTTCTCGAGGCCCGAGCCCTCCTCGACCGTGATCACGCCCTCCTTGCCGACCTTCTCCATGGCCTCGGCGATGATC
>WFOW01000143.1 GCA_015487895.1 Gammaproteobacteria bacterium
CACGGGGGCGCGAAGCGGCCAGTCGCGGGAGCGGCCGCACGCGCCGAGTCCCAGAGCGTGGGGACTACACCCAGTCCCGGGGCTTCAGGAAGACCTCGTACAGCCGCGCCTCGGGCGAGCCGGGCTCCGGATGCCAGTCGTAGCGCCACGCCACGCGTGGCGGCATGGATATCAGGTGCGACGAGGCGCGGCGGCCGCGACACGGGGGCGCGAAGCGGCCAGTCGCGGGAGCGGCCGCACGCGCCGAGTCCCAGAGCGTGGGGACTACACCCAGTCCCGGGGCTTCAGGAAGACCTCGTACAGCCGCGCCTCGGGCGAGCCGGGCTCCGGGTGCCAGTCGTAGCGCCACGCCACGCGTGGCGGGAGGGACATGAGGATGGACTCGGCACGCCCCCCGCTCTGCAGGCCGAAGAGCGTGCCGCGGTCGTAGACGAGGTTGAACTCGACGTAGCGGCCGCGCCGGTAGAGCTGGAACTCGCGCTCGCGCTCGCCGTAGCTCAGGCGCCGGCGGCGCTCGACGATGGGCAGGTAGGCGCGCAGGTAGTGGTCGCCCACGCTGCGCAGGAAGGCGAAGCAGCGCTCGAAGCCCCACTCGTCGAGGTCGTCGAAGAAGAGCCCGCCGACGCCGCGCGGCTCGCCGCGGTGGCGCAGGAAGAAGTACTCGTCGCACCAGCGCTTGAAGCGCGGGTAGACGTCCTCGCCGAAGGGCGCGCAGGCCTCGCGCGCGACCGCGTGCCAGTGGACGCAGTCCTCCTCGAAGCCGTAGCAGGGCGTGAGGTCGAAGCCCCCGCCGAACCACCACACGGGCGCCTCGCCCTCGGCCTCGGCGAGGAAGAAGCGCACGTTGGCGTGCGAGGTGGGGACGTAGGGGTTGCGCGGGTGCACGACCACCGACACGCCCATGGCGCGGAAGGCGCGCCCGGCGAGCTCCGGCCGGCGCGCGCTCGCGGCCGGCGGCAGCTCGGCGCCGCGCACGTCCGAGAAGTTGACGCCGGCGCGCTCGAAGACGCCGCCCTCCTCGAGCACGCGCGTGCGCCCGCCGCCGCCCTCCGGCCGCTCCCAGCGGTCCTCGCGGAAGCGGGCCACGCCGTCGGCCTCCTCGAAGGCGGCGCAGATGCGGTCCTGGAGCCCCGTGAGGTACTCGCGCACGGCCTCGGGGTCGGGCGGCCCGCCCTCGAGGCGGAGCACCTCGGGCTCGCCGCTCCCGCTCACGGCCGCCGCTCCGGGGCGGGCCGCAGCACCGCGCCCGTGCGCGCGTCGCGGATCTCGGTCGGCCCGGCGAGGGGGCCGGCGCGGCCCGGGAGGTAGAGGTCGACGTCGTCGCCGAGGGCGCGGCGCGCGGCGAGGGCATCGCGCGCGGGCGGGCGGCGGTGGCGGTTGGCGCTGGTCGAGACCAGCGCGCCCCCGAAGGCGGCGCACAGCGCGGCCGCCACCGGATGGGCGGTGACACGCACGGCGACGGTGTCGCGGCCGCCCGTGATCCAGTCCGGCACGTCCGGAGCCGCGGGCGCCACCCAGGTGACGGGCCCCGGCCAGGTGCGCCGCATGCGCCGGCGCGCGGCGGCCGGCAGCGGGCCGAGGAAGGGCGCGAGCCGGCGCTCGTCGGCGGCGATCAGGATGAAGCCCGCGGCGGGCGGGCGGCCCTTGACCTGGAGGAGGCGGGCGACGGCGTGCGCATCCAGCGGGTCGCAGGCAAGGCCGTAGACGCCCTCGGTCGGGTGGCCCACGATGCCGCCGGCATCCAGGACGCGCACCGCGACGGCGATGCGCAAGCGCGAAGGGAGCGGCGCCCGCGCCGCCACCTCAGCCCTCCGTGAAGCCGAAGGTGCCGGCGAGCCCCCCGGGGCCTGCGTCGACGTGCAGCCAGCGCGGGACGAAGGCCTCGGGGCGCGCGACGGGCAGCGCCTCGAGCGGCTGGCCGTCGGCCGCCTCCTCCACCGCGCAGGCGCGCCCGGCCACCGGACGCAGCCGCACGCGCAGGCCGGCGGGCCCGGCCGGAAGCTCGGCGCGGTCGCGCTCGCCGGCGGGCAGGAAGCGCACGCGCTTGCGCACCAGGCAGCTGAAGTAGAGCTCGAGCTCGGCGACGGTGCCGCCCGCGCGCCCCGCCAGCACGCGCGCGGCGGCCTCGCTCACCCGCACGCGCAGCGCACGGCCGTGGATGTGCACCGTGCCGGTGAGGCCGCCCACGGGCTCACCCGGCGCCGAGGCGCTCCTGGAGGGCGCGGTCCTTGGCGAGCACCGCCTCGGAGTCGGCGCGGCGCGCCTCGGCCACGCGCCCGGCGAGGGCCTCGTCCGAGA
>WFOW01000144.1 GCA_015487895.1 Gammaproteobacteria bacterium
GCCGGGCCCTCTCCAGGCGCGCGCGCAGCGCCTTCAGGCGCGGGTCGCCCGGAAGCTCGCGCTCGGCCGTCTCGAGGGCGGCGAGGGCCTCGCGCCAGCGCCCGCGCGTCTCCGCCGCCCGGACCGCGGCGGCCGCCCGCGCCCGCAGGCGCGCGGCGGCGGCCGAGCGCGCCCGCTCCAGGGCAGGGAGCGCCGGATCGTCCGGCCGCACGGCCCGCAGGCGCGCGAGCAGGGCGTCGGCCTCGCGCAGCCGGCCGGCCTCGATGGCGGCTTCCACGGCGGCGGGCCCGGGATGCGGCGCGCGGCCCGGGCCGGCGCAGCCGGCGAGCGCCAGGGCGAGGGCGAGCGCCGCAGCGGCGGCGCGCATCATCCGGCTTCCGGGGACAGGGCGCGCCGGGCCTCGGCGAGCAGCGCCTCGCCCTCGGGCCGCAGGCCCGTCACGGTGTAGGTCGCGACCGGCCGGCGCTTGCCGCGCACCCGGATCGGCCGGCCGCGGATCGCCCGCACGCGCGCGCGCACGCCCGGTTCGGACCACGTCTCCTCGGAAAGCACGATGGCGCCGGGCTCGCCCACGCCGCTCAGGCGGGCGGCGAGGTTCACGCTGTCGCCGACCACGGTGTACTCCATGCGCTCGCGCGAGCCCAGGGTGCCCGCGAGCATGGGGCCGGTGTTGACCGCCACACGGAAGCGCACGGTGGGCGCGCCGCGCGCCGCGCGCGCGCGGCTGCGCGCCTCCACCAGCCGCAGGAAGAGCACGCCGGCCGCGACGGCGTGGAAGGCGTGGTCGGGGTCCGGCTCCGGCACGCCGAAGACCACCATGGCGCAGTCGCCGATGAACTTGTCCACGGTGCCGCCGAAGGCCGCCGCCGCGCGCGGCGCCAGCGCCAGGTACTCGTTCAGGAGCGCGGCCACGGACTCCGGCGGCAGCGCCTCGGCCAGTCCCGTGAAGCCGGCGATGTCGGCGAACAGCACGCTCGCCACCACGCGGCGCCCGCCGAGCTCGACCCGGTCCACGCGCCCGAGGATCTCGCGGGCCACCGAGGGCGAGACGAAGCGCGAGAAGACCTCCTCCACCTGACGCTTTCGGATGAGGCCGTCGGCCATCTCGTTGAAGGCGGCCATGAGCGAGCCGAGCTCGTCGTTGCGCCGCTCCGGCAGCCGCTCGGGGCGCCGGCCCTCGCCGAGGGCGCGGCTCGCGTCGAGCAGCCTCAGGATGGGGGCGGAAAGCCTGCGGCCGGCGACCAGCGAGGCGGCGAGCGCCAGCGCGAGCACGATGGCGACGGCGGCGAGCACGGTGCGCACGGCCTCCTCCACCGCCCGCTCCAGGGGCGCGCGGCTCAGCGTGACGACGGCATGGCCGGCCAGGAGGTCGCGGTGGCGGACCGGCGCGACGAAGACGGTGGCCGCGTCTCCCGCCGGCGTGCGCCAGCGGAAGCGCCGCGGCGCGGCGGCGGGCGCCGCGGCCGGGGCGCCGCCGGCAAGGAAGGGATCCTCGCCGCGGCCGGCGAGGCGGCGCCCGTCCGGGCCGTAGACGGCCGCGCCGAGCACGGGGGCCCGCGCGCCGCTGCCGGCGGCGAGCACCTCGAGGGCCAGCACGTCGCCGGCCAGCAGCGGCTCGCGCGCGGCGAGGGCGAGCTGCGCGGCGAGGGCCGCGCCCAGCCGGGCGGTCTGCGCCTCCAGCACGCGCTGCTGGCCCTGGACCACGACCGCGGCCAGCAGCGCCATGGCGGCCGAGGCCACGGCCGCCACCACGGCGGCCATGCGCAGCGCCACCGGCACCCGCCAGGACGCCGCCCGCGCGCGCAGGCGCCGCAGCGGCCCCGGAGCGGCGGGGCGGTCGGAGGCGGGCGCTGCCGGGCGTTCTGCGTCCATGGGTCGCGCGGACGGGGGGCGGTCGGGCCGAGGATAGCACCCCCTGACGGCGCGGGCTTGAACTCGCCGCGGGTTTTCCCAATCTAAGCGCCCGGTGATCCCGGAGCGCGGAGGTGTCCATGCGACGCGTCGTCCTCTTCCTCGCCACCAACGCCGCCGTCCTGGTCATGCTCGAGGTCTCGATGCGGGTCCTCGGGCTGGACGAGTGGCTCTACCGCCAGGGCATCCCCTCGGCGGGGCTGCTGGTCATGGCCGCCGTCTTCGGCATGGGCGGCGCCTTCGTCTCGCTCGCCATGTCGAAGTGGGTGGCGAAGATGAGCACCGGCGCGCGGGTGATCGAGACGCCGCGCACGCCGGCCGAGGCCTGGCTGGTGGACACCGTGGCGCGGCTCGCGCGCCAGGCGGGCATCGGGATGCCCGAGGTGGCCATCTACGACTCGCCCGACATGAACGCCTTCGCCACCGGCATGAGCCGGGACAACGCGCTGGTGGCCGTGAGCTCTGGGCTGCTGCTCGGCATGGAGCGCGACGAGATCGAGGCGGTGCTCGCCCACGAGGTGAGCCACATCGCCAACGGGGACATGGTCACGCTCACGCTGCTCCAGGGCGTGCTCAACACCTTCGTCATCTTCCTCTCGCGCGTGGCCGGCATCCTCATCGACCGCGCCGTCTTCCGCAGCCGCGGCTACGGGCCCGGCTACTGGATCGGCACCATCGTGGCCGAGATCGTGCTCGGCGTGCTCGCCACGATCATCGTCATGTGGTTCTCGCGCTGGCGCGAGTTCCGCGCCGACGCCGGCGCCGCGCGGCTGGTCGGGCCAGTGCCGATGATCGCCGCCCTGCAGCGGCTGAAGGCGAGCGTCGAGCACGAGCACCTGCCGTCGGAGCTCGCCGCCTTCGCCATCTCCGGGCGCTGGGGCGCGGGCCTGGCGCGGCTGTTCATGAGCCACCCGCCGCTCGACGAGCGCATCGCCGCCCTCGAGCGCATGGCGCGCCAGGGCCTCGCCGCCTGAGCCGCGCGGCGGCCCTCATGGTAGGAAGCCCTGAAAAATTCGTGAATTTTTCAGGGCTTCCCCGCGGCCAGGGACGGCCGCGGGAGACTTCACATGCACACGGAAGTGCATGGCGATACAAGGAAAAAGACAAAATGACCGCGAAGCGCCTCAGTGCTGATCAATCCGCGTAGCGGATTGATCAGAGCATCCTGATAGAATCCGCGCCCTGTCGCGCACAGGCCCGGAGGAGCCGCATGCCCCTGATCCAGCCCTTCGCCGCCCTGCGCCCCGCGCCGGGGCGGGCGGCGGACGTCATCGCGCCGCCCTACGACGTGGTCAGCACCGAGGAGGCCCGCGCCCTCGCCGCCGGCCGTCCGTGGAGCTTCCTCCACGTCTCGCGTCCCGAGATCGACCTGCCGCCCGGCACCGACCCGCACGGGCCCGAGGCCTACGCCAAGGCGGCCGAGAGCCTGCGCCGCATGGTGGAGGCGGGCGTGCTGGTGCGCGACCCGCAACCGCGGCTCTACGTCTACGGCATGGAGGCGCCGGACGGCCACCGCCAGACGGGGCTGGTGGCGGTGGCCTCGGTCGAGGCCTACCGCGAGGGCCGCATCCGGCGCCACGAGCACACGCGCCCAGACAAGGAGGCCGACCGCGCGCGCCAGATCGAGGCCGTCAACGCCCAGACGGGACCGGTGCTGCTCGCCTACCGCGCCGGCGGGAGGCTGGACGCGCTGCTCGCGACGGGCGCCTCCGGCGAGCCCGCCGCCGACGCCGTGGACCCCTACGGCGTGCGCCACCGCCTGTGGCTGCCGGAGGACCCGGCGTGGGAGGCCGCGGTCCTGGCGGCCGCCGAAGCCCTCGATGCGCTCTACATCGCCGACGGCCACCACCGCTCGGCGGCCGCCGCGCGCGTGGCCGAGCGCCGCCGGGCCGAGCGCGGCCCCGGCCCGTGGGACTGGTTCCTCGCCGTGGTCTTCCCCCACGACCAGATGCGCATCCTCGACTACAACCGCATCGTGCGCGACCTCGGCGGCCTGGGCCCCGAGGCCTTCCTGGAGGCGGTGCGCGCGCGCGGCTTCGTCGTGGAGCCGGAGGCGGAGGCGGTGCGGCCGGCCCGCCGCGGCGAGTTCGGCATGTATCTCGCCGGGCGCTGGCACCGGCTGCGGCTCGATCCCGCGCGCATCCCGGACGACCCGGTGGGGCGTCTCGACGTGAGCCTCCTGCACCGCGAGCTCATCGAGCCCGTCCTCGGCATCGCCGACCCGCGGCGCGATCCGCGCATCGACTTCGTCGGCGGCAGCCGCGGCCTCGAGGCCCTCGCCGCGCGCGTCGACGCCGGCGAGGCGGCGGTCGCCTTCTCGCTGCACCCCACGGCCATGGAGGACCTGCTCGCCGTCGCCGACGCCGGGGAGGTCATGCCGCCCAAGTCGACCTGGTTCGACCCCAAGCTCGCCGACGGCCTCGCCTCCCACGTCCTCGACTGAGCGGCGGGAGACGGGTGCGGGAGACGGGTGACGGGTTACAGGAGACGGGAGACGGGAAAGAAATGGCTGCGCCCGAAGGGCGCACCAACCCTCGCCTCCCGACGCCCGCCTCCCGTCACTTTCGGCTGTGGGAGCGCCTTCCAGGCGCGATTCCTCAGCCTCTTCCGTCGGGGCTGGAAGCCCCTCCCACAATCGGGATCTTTTTCCCGC
>WFOW01000145.1 GCA_015487895.1 Gammaproteobacteria bacterium
CACCCGCGAGAGCGGCACCGCCGTCGTCCGGGCCCACCCCCGGGAGCTGCGCGCCGTCGAGCGCTTCCTGGAGGAGGTGCGCGCGAGCCTCGCGCGGCAGGTGATCCTCGAGGCGAAGGTCCTCGAGGTCGAGCTGCGCGACGGCTACCAGAGCGGCATCAACTGGGGCGCCCTGCTCGGCCCGAACGCCAGCCGGTACGGCCTGCTCGGCCAGACCGGCGGCGGCACCGCCATCGAGAGCGGCGCGGCGGGGACGGCGGGCAACAGCGGCGAGCTGAGCCCGCTGGCGCCGAGCCTGCCTTCGGGCACCGAGACCTCGGCCTTCGGCGGCGTCTTCTCCCTGGCGGTGCGCACCGAGGACTTCAGCGCATTCATCGAGCTGCTCCGCACCCAGGGCGAGGTCCACGTCCTGTCCAGCCCGCGCGTGTCCACCCTCAACAACCAGAAGGCCGTGATCAAGGTGGGCACCGACGAGTTCTTCGTCACCAACGTCTCCTCGACCGCGCTCGTCGGGGCCACCACCACCGTGACGCCCAACATCTCCCTGGCGCCCTTCTTCTCGGGGATCGCCCTCGACGTCACCCCGCAGATCAGCAGCAGCGGGGACGTGGTCCTCCACATCCACCCGACCGTGAGCGAGGTCACGGACCAGACCAAGCAGATCACGGTCGCCGGCCAGCTCCAGGAGCTGCCGCTGGCCAAGAGCACGGTGCGCGAGGTCGACACCATCGTGCGCGCGCGCAGCGGGCAGGTGGTCGTCATCGGCGGCCTGATGCAGAACGTGATCCGCGACGAGCGCGCCGGCACCCCGGTGCTCGGCGAGCTGCCGGGCATCGGCGGGATCTTCCGGCACGAGCGGCAGCGGGTGCGCAAGAGCGAGCTGGTGATCCTGCTGCGGCCGGTGGTGGTCGACGGCGGCGAGACCTGGTCACGCTCGCTGCGCGAGCTGGCCGAGCGTGTGCGGCGCCTGGACGGGGATCCCGGGGCGCGTTGAGCATGTACCTGCGTCACTTCGGCCTGCGCGAGCCGCCCTTCTCGCTCACGCCCGACACGGGCTACTACTACGAGCTCGCCAGCCATCGCGAGGCCCTCAACGTGCTGCTGGTGGCGCTGCGCGCCGGCGAGGGCTTCCTCAAGCTGACGGGCGAGGTGGGCACGGGCAAGACGCTGCTGTGCCGCAAGCTGCTCGACGCCCTCGAGCGGGAGGCCGAGACGGCCTACATCCCCAACCCCTTCCTCAACCCCAACGCCCTGCGGCTGGCGGTGGCCGAGGAGCTCGGGCTGCGCTTTCCGCGCAACCTCGGCCAGCACCGGCTGCTCAAGCTGGTGACGGCGCGCCTCGTCGAGATCCATCGCGCCGGACGGCGCGCGGTGCTGCTGATCGACGAGGCCCAGGCGCTGCCCGACGACAGCCTCGAGGCGGTGCGCCTGCTCACCAACCTCGAGACCGAGAAGGCGAAGCTCCTGCAGGTGGTGCTGCTCGGCCAGCCCGAGCTGGACGCGCGCCTGGCGCAGCCGCGCCTGCGCCAGCTCCGCCAGCGCATCACCTTCTCCCACCGCCTCCGGCCCATGGACGAGCGCGAATGCGGGGCCTACCTCGCCCACCGCATGACGGTGGCCGGCCACCAGGGCCCGCCGCCCTTCGAGCCGCGCGCGGTGCGGCTGCTGCACCGGGCGAGCCGCGGCATCCCGCGCCTGGTCAACATCCTCGCGCACAAGGCGCTGCTCGTCGCCTTCGGGCGCGGGGAGCGGCGGATCACGCCGGCGCACGTGCGCCGCGCGGTGCGCGACACCGAGGACGCGCGCGCGCCGCGCCCTTGGTGGCGGCGCCTGCTGCGGCCCGCCTGAGGCACGCGCCGCGACGGGGATGAGGCGATGAGCCTGATCAACGACATGCTGCGCGACCTGGACGCCCGCCGCCGTCCCCCGCCGGGGGCGGAGGAGGCGCTCGCCGGCGTGCGTCCGCCGCCGCTGGCGCCTCACCCCCGCCGCACGGTGGCGCGGGTGCTCGCCCTCGTGGTCGCGGCCGGCGCCGCGCTCGGCGGCGCGGGCTGGTATCTCCTCGAGCGTCAGCCGGCGCCGCGCGCGCCCGCGGCGCCGCCCGGCCCGGAGGCCACAGCGATCGATTCCCATGCCGCGCCACGCTCCGAGGATGGGGCGGCGCCGCCGGCGGCCGGGGCCGCGACCGGAAAGCCCGCGGCGGCATCGCCCGCCGCGCCCGCACAGCCCGTGCTGCGCGCGGTGCGCGTGCTCCCGGCCGGCGAGGGCGGGGAAGCGCGCCTCGTGGCCGAGATCGAGGGGCCCGTGCCGCCGGTCGACGCCTCGCGCACCGGCGACGGCGCGCGGCTGCGCCTGCGCGGGGCGCGCGCGGCGGCGGGCCTGGCCCCGTCGCCGGGAGGGCCGGTGGAGGCGCTCGAGCTGCACGAGGCCGGCGGCGACCTCGAGCTGCGCGTGCGCACGGCGCGCCCGGTGGCGCAGGTCGCGGTGCGGCTGCTGCCGGGCACGGAGACCTCGCCCCACCGGCTCGAGCTGCGCCTCACGCCCGCGCCCCCCGTGCCGCGGCGCGCGCCGGCCGCCACGGCGAAGGCGGCCCCGGCGCAGGCGCCGACGCGGCCGGCCACCCCCGCCGGGAGCGGGATGGAGGCCACGGTGGCGCAGGCCCCGGCGCCGGCCAAGGGGCGCCGCACGGCCGGGGCCTCCGCGAGGCCCGCCGCGAGGGCGGAGCGCGCGGGCCCCGGGGCGGCCGCGCAGGCCGCCCCGGAGGCGGCACCGCGCATGGAACGCCGCATCCGTCCGCCCACGCCCGCCCAGCGGGCCGAGCGCGCCTATGCCCAGGGGCTCGCCGCCATGCGCGCCGGCGACTGGGCCGGCGCGCGGCGCGCCTTCGGCGAGGCCCTGGAGGCGGTCCCGGGCCATCCGAGGTCGGCCGAGGCCCTGGCCCGCCTCGAGCTGCGCGCGGGCCGTCCCGAGGAGGCCGAGCGCGTGCTGCGCGCGGCACTGGCGGCGCAGCCCGGCCACAGCGCCCTGGCGCGCCTGCTGGCGCGCCTGCTGGCCGAGCGCGGCGAGCTCGAGGCCGCCATCGCGACGCTGCGCCGGGCGCTGCCCGGCAGCGACGCCGCCCTCTACGGCCTGCTCGGCGCGCTCGAGCAGCGTGCCGGCCGGCCCGCGCAGGCGGCGCACGCCTACCGCGCGGCGCTCGCACGCGAGCCGCGGCGCGCCGAATGGTGGGTGGGTCTCGGCATCGCCCTCGAGCACCTGGGGCGCAGCGAGGAGGCGGTCGAGGCCTACCGGCGCGCGCGCGCGCTGGGGCTGGCGCCCGCGCTGGAGCGCTTCGTCGGCGAGCGCCTCGCCGCCCTCGGCCGCTAGGTTCAGGAGACGGCGATGAGCGAGCAGACCGGCATCCGTCCTGGGGCCGCCGCCCCGCCGCGGCGCAGGATCCGCATCGGCGACCTGCTGGTGCGCAACAAGGTGATCTCGGAGCATCAGCTCCGGCGCGCGCTCGAGGAGCAGAAGCGCACCGGCCGCAAGCTGGGCCGCACGCTGATCGAGCTCGGCTACATCGACGAGGACCAGCTCCTCGCCTTCCTCGCCGAGCAGCTCCACATCCCCTTCATCGACCTGCGCCACTACCGCTTTCGTCCGGAGGTAGCGCGCCTGCTGCCCGAGACCTACGCGCGGCGCTTCCGTGCCCTGGTGCTCGCCGAGGAGAAGGACGGCTCGCTGCTGGTGGGCATGGCCGACCCCACCGACATCTTCGCCTACGACGAGCTCGCCCGCATCCTCAAGCGCCCCCTCAAGCTCGCGGTGGTGCGCGAGTCGGACCTCATGCGCACCATCGATCTCGTCTACCGCAAGACCGAGGAGATCAGCTCGCTCGCCGAGGAGCTGGGCGAGGAGCTCGCCGAGAGCCCCGGCATCGACCTCGAGCAGCTCGTCGCCGCCGAGGAGGTCACGGACGCGCCGGTGGTGCGCCTGCTGCGCTCGCTGTTCGAGGACGCCGTCGGCATCGGCGCCTCCGACATCCACATCGAGCCCGACGAGAGCGTGCTGCGCATCCGCCAGCGCGTCGACGGCGTGCTGCACGAGCAGGTCATGAACGAGAAGCGCATCGCCCCGGCGCTGGTGCTGCGCCTGAAGCTCATGGCCGGGCTCGACATCTCGGAGAAGCGCCTGCCCCAGGACGGGCGCTTCAACATCCGCGTCAAGGGCCGCTCCATCGACGTGCGCCTCTCGACCATGCCCGTGCAGCACGGCGAATCTGTGGTGATGCGCCTGCTCGACCAGTCGGCGGGCCTGCTCGAGCTCGAGCAGCTCGGCATGCCGCCGGACGTGCTGGCGCGCTTCCGCCGCCTCATCCAGCGGCCCCACGGCATGGTGCTGGTGACGGGCCCCACCGGCTCCGGCAAGACCACCACGCTGTATGCGGCGATCAGCGCCCTCAACGCGCCGGAGAAGAAGATCATCACCGTCGAGGACCCGGTCGAGTACCGCATCCCGCGCATCAACCAGGTGCAGGTCAACCCGCGCATCGGCCTCACCTTCGCCACCGTGCTGCGCGCGGCCCTGCGCCAGGACCCGGACATCGTGCTGGTGGGCGAGATGCGCGACCAGGAGACCGTCGAGATCGGCCTGCGCGCGGCCATGACCGGCCACCTGGTGCTCTCCACCCTGCACACCAACGACGCCGTCTCGACGGCGGTGCGCCTGATCGACATGGGCGGCGAGCCTTACCTGGTGGCGGCCTCGCTGCGCGGCGTCATCGCCCAGCGCCTCGTGCGCCGCATCTGCGACTCCTGCGTGGAGGACTACACCCCGGACGCGCAGGAGCTCGCCTGGCTGCGCGCCACGGTGGGCGAGGAGGCCGAGCGGCTGCGCCTGCGCCACGGCACCGGCTGCCCGCACTGCAACAACACGGGCTACCGCGGGCGCATCGGCGTCTACGAGCTGCTGGAGATGGACGCCGCGCTCGCCGACGCCCTGCGCCGCGGCGACACCGCCGCCTTCGAGCGCGCCGCGCGCGCCCAGCCCGGCTTCCGCCCGCTCGCCCTGCGCGCCCTCGACTACGCCGCCGAGGGCGTGACCACGCTGGAGGAGGTGCTGCGCGTGGCGGGCGAGGTCGAGGAGCCGGTGGCCCCGGCACCCGCCCCCGAGGCGGCGGCCGGCGACGGCGCAGACGCGGAGGGCTGATCCGTGCCGCGCTTCCGCTACCGCGCGCGCACCGAGCACGGCGACCCGCTCGAGGGCGTGACGGAGGCGCCGAGCGCCGAGGCGGCCGCCGCCCAGCTTCTCAACGCGGGCGCCGTACCGGTGGAGATCGAGCCCGCCCCCGAGCGGCGCGGGCCGCTCGCGGCGCTGCGCGAGCGCCTCGCCGCGCGCCGGCCCGGCCTCGTCGACCTCATCATGTTCACCCGCCAGATGTACACGCTCACGCGCGCGGGCGTGCCCATCATCCGCGCCATCCGCGGGCTGGCGGAGGGCGCGCGCAACCCGCTCATGGCGCGCGCGCTCGACGACGTGGCCGACACGCTCGAGTCCGGGCGCGACCTCGCCAGCGCCCTGGGACGCCACCCCGATCTCTTCCCGCCGCTGTACGTGTCCATCGTCCACGTGGGCGAGAGCACCGGCCGCCTCGAGGAGGCCTTCGAGCAGCTCGCCCGCCACCTCGAGCTCGAGAAGGACACGCGCGACCGCGTCAAGCAGGCGCTGCGCTACCCGGCCTTCGTGCTCGTCGCCATGGCGGTGGCGCTCGCCATCGTCAACCTCATGGTCATTCCCGCCTTCGCCAAGGTCTACGCAAGCTTCCGGATCGAGCTGCCGCTGGCCACGCGCGTGCTGATCGCCGTCTCCGAGTTCACCGTGCGGAGCTGGCCGTGGCTGCTCGCAGGGCTGGTCGCTGCAGCGGCCGGCGTGCGCCTGTGGCTGCAAAGCGAGCGCGGGCGCCACACCTGGGACCGCTGGAAGCTCAGGCTCCCCGTGGTCGGCGACATCGTGCTGCGGGCGACGCTCGCGCGCATCGCGCGCGCCTTCGCCATGGTGCAGCGCTCGGGCGTGCCCATCATCCAGGGCATCACCCTGGTGGCGCGCGGCACCGGCAACGCCTACGTCGCCGAGCGCGTGCTCCTGATGCGAAACGCCATCGAGCGCGGCGAGTCTTTGCTGCGCGCCGCCTCGGCCACCGCGCTGTTCACGCCGCTGGTGCTCCAGATGATCGCCGTCGGCGAGGAGACCGGCGCGGTGGACGAGCTGCTCGATGAGGTCGCGGGCTTCTACGAGCGCGAGGTGGACTACGACCTGCGCAACCTGAGCCAGACCATCGAGCCGCTGCTCATCGTCATGATGGGCGTGCTGGTGCTGGTGCTGGCGCTCGGCGTCTTCCTCCCCATGTGGGATCTGGTCCAGGTCGCACGGCAGTGAGCGGCTCGCGGCGGACAGCGGACGGCAGCGGGCCGGGACGCCGCGGCCCGGCGCCGCACCGCTCCCTCCGCCTGCGGGGAGAGGGGCGCGCGGCGCGCGGCGCCGGCTTCTCGCTCCTTGAGCTGGTCGTCGTGGTGGCGCTCATCGCCGTCCTCTGGTTCGTCGCCATCGAGCGGATTCTCCAGCTTCGCATCGACGCCGAGCGGGTGGCCATGCTGCAGGTGCTCGGCGGGCTGCGCAGCGCCCTGGGGCTGGAGGTGGCCGAGCGCGTGGTGCGCCGGGGGCTGGCCAGCGTCGTCGAGCTCCAGGGGACCAACCCCATGGACCTCCTCGCCGAGCGGCCCCACAATTACCTGGGCGAGCTCGAGGCCCCCGACCCGGCCGGGATCCCGCCCGGGAGCTGGTACTTCGACACGCGCACGCGCATGCTGGTCTACCGGGTGCGCTACCCCGAGGCCTTCGAGGGCGGCCCGGCGGAGGGCCCGCCGCGCGCGCGCTTCCGCGTCGAGGTGCTGTGGCGCGACCGCGACGGCGACGGCCGCCTCGACCCGCGCACCGACTCCGTGGGCGGCGTGCGCCTCGCGCCGGTCGAGCCCTACCGCTGGAAGGCCCGCCGGGAGGGGGCGCCGTGAGCCAGGGCGCGCCGGTCGAGGCCCTCCACCGCCTCCTGCTCGTGGCGGCCGCGGCCGCCGCCGTGACGGGCGCCTGGCTGGCGCTCGCCCCCCGCTCCTTCCTCCGGCTGAACGCCTGGCTCGGGCGCTGGTACTCGACGCGCCGGGCGCTCCATCCGCTCGACCGGCCCATCGCCGTGGAGCGCCGCCTCTACCGCCACCACCGCCTGCTGGGCGCGCTGCTCACGGCCGGCAGCCTCTACGCCACCTGGCGGCTCGCCACCGCCTACGACGAGGCCCGCCTCGTCGCGGCCCTGCGCCCGGACCTGCCCGCCCCCCTCGCCGGCGCCCTGCTGACCGGCTGGATGGCGTTCCTGCTGCTCGGGAACCTGGCGGCGCTGGCCGCAGGCATCGCCGCGCTCGTGCGGCCCTCCGCCCTCAAGGGCCTCGAGGCCTGGGCCAACCGCTGGATCTCGACCCGGCGGGCGCTGCGCTTCCTGGACGTGCCCCGCGGCGGCCCCGACCGCCTGGTGGCCCGCCACCCGCGGCTCGCGGGGGCGCTGCTGCTCGCCGCGGCGCTCTGGCTCGCCGCCGCCGCCTGGCTCGTGCCGCCCGGGTGAGCGGAAGGCGCGAGTGGAACGTTTTCATTGCAGGATAATGGCTTGGATCTTGCAAACCGACCTGGCGTCGACGGCCCGACGCGGACTTCGCCGTCCGGGACGTGCCGCGGCGCGTCACAAGGCGACGCCCCGCGTCAGGCCAGAACGGGCTGCGGCCCGACAGAGAGAGGAGAGCAGACCATGAGAAAGGCGCAACGGGGCTTCACCCTCATCGAGCTCGTCATCGTCATCGTCATCCTCGGCGTGCTGGCTGCGTTCGCGCTGCCGCGCTTCATAGATGTAACCCAGGACGCTCGGCTGGCGGCGGTCAACGGCCTCGCTGGCAGTGTCCGGGCTGCGGCAGCGCTCGCTCACGCACAATGGCTCGTCGATGGACAGCCGACGTCCATCTCTATGGAAGGAATCACCATCGACATGGTCAACGGATACCCGGAGGTCGGCAACAACGGCATCGAAAAAGCGCTAACCGATTATTCGGGCTTTACGCTGAACCCAGCGACCCCGGCCGATTCCGACACCACATTGGAGTTCCAGCTTTCCAATGCGCCCACTCCCGCGAACTGCAAGGTTACCTACACCGAGGCTACCGCAAGCGCACCTGCGACCGTGACCGTGACGACCACGGGTTGCTAACGCTCGTCGGTGATCCGGTAACGAAAGGGGGGCTACGCCCCCCCTTTCTACGTGAGCGCAATAGAGCTTCCTCCGCAGGTAAAAGGGAGATCGGCCATTCAGCCCCTCCGGTAAGAAGCGGTTACGTGTGGCAGGCCAGCCGTGTGGTGGCGGTCTAAGCGGCGGCCATGCGGGGCACCGCGGGTCGCCCGCCCGGCCTCCGAATCATGTTAAGCCTGGCTTCCCGCCGGTCCCAGCGTGGCTGGAAACCGCGCCTACGGGAGATCGGGGACGTGGGCTGGAGGCTGCGCCTGCGGGGAGTCATGCCCACGGAGGGCGAGAGACGTGCCTGTAATCCATGTCTCCGGCCCGAGGGCGCCACGCGCAGGCGGCGGAGCTGCCTGTCCACGGCACCGGCGCGGCTACGTTCCGGTCGCCGGCGAGCGCGGAAACCCATGCAAGATTCAAAAAAAGCCTGTTTTTTGGCCCTCTATGGTGCAATCTCCAGCCGGGCCTTGGAGCCTGTGGTTGCATAGTACCAACACCATAGCCCCGCGTTGCATAGCCGTTCGAAAGCATCCTTCAATGTGATTCCTTGATCCGCGCGTTCCGCCGGCCACAACGCAGAGACGAAATAATCGTTCCCAACATTCCATACTGGGGGTTGCCTTAACTCAAGCATATCCTGGGTCTGCTTGGGATCGACAACAAAGAAAAGGCCTCTGATCGGAATGGCTGACAACTCGTGCCGAACCTGATCCAGTGTCTGCGGCCCCAAGCCCTTCATCTCCGCATAAGAACCGCCGGTACGCTTATGCCGGCCATTGCAGTATCCCAATAGCTTGAGCTCGCCGTTGTGTAGCGCATGGGCAACGTTGGTGTCGCCGTACGAC
>WFOW01000146.1 GCA_015487895.1 Gammaproteobacteria bacterium
ATCCACGGGCGGCTCGGCCGGAGACGCCCCGAGCGCGAGGTCGCGCGGCCCGAGCGCGGGGGTGCGCCCGCCGGCGGCCCCGGGCAAGGCGTCGTGCCCGCGAGTGCGACTGGTGCGAGGACGACCGCAGCGTCTCGCGGCGCCACGCACGCATCCTGCGCGTGGCGGGCGGCTTCGCCGTCGAGGACCTCGGCAGCCTCAACGGGCTGCGCGTCAACGGCCAGCGCGTGCCGCGCACGCTGCTGGCCGACGGTGACGTGATCGCCCTCGGCGAGACCTCCGTGCGCTTCCGTTGCCGGCTTGCGGAGGAGGGCGCGCCCGCGGCACCGGCATCGCCTGCAGGCGCCGCCCGCACAGGCGGACGCGGACGGGCCAGGGCGCTGGCGACGTCAGCCGCGCTCCTTGCCGTGGCGGTCGCGGGAGCGGTCGCGGCCTGGCTCCACGCGCGCACCGGCACGTCCACGCCGCCCGCCGCCGCGGCGGCACCGGATGCGCCCCGGCCGGCCAATGCGCCGGTCGCCGTGGCTCCCCGGCCCGAGCGCCCGGCTCCAGGGGCCACTTCGGGCAGCGGCACGCGCCCGAAAGCGGAAGCCCCCGGGGCGGGCGCACGCTCAGTGCCCGCCCGCGCCGCCACCGATGCCGGGCCGCGGAGGCCGGAGCGGCCGGCCGTGCAGAGGAAAGCCCAGCGCCCGCCACAGGCCCGCGCGCGTGCCCGTCCGGCCGTCCCGGAGGCCGCCCCCCCGCCGTCCGCACCCCGCGAGGATCCCGTGGCCGCCGCCCTCGCGCGCTACCGCGCGGGCGAGGAGACGGAGGCCCTGGCCGCCCTCGCCGCGCTCCGCGGGCGGCCCGGCCTCCTCGGCGCGCGGGCGCGCGCCGCGCACGCCGACCTGGTCGCCCTCGGCGCCCTCTACGAGCGGGGCGAGGCCGCCTTCGCCCGCGGCGACGTGGAGACCGCCGCCCGGCTCTGGCTGCGCATGGTCGAGGGCGAGCGCAGGCGCTTCGGCCAGGCCGCGAGCGCGCGGGCCGCGGCGGTGCGCCGGCGGCTCGCCGCGCACTTCCACGCCCGCGCCGAGGCGGCGCGGCGCGAGGGCCGCACCGCGGATGCGTGGAGGCTGTGGCGCCGCGCCGCCGCGCTCGACCCAGGTGGCGAGGGCGCGCGGGCGCTGGCGCGGCTGCGCGCCGAGGCCCGGCGCCTCTACCGCGAGGGCTACCGGCTGGAGACGGTCGACCTCGAGCGCGCGCGGGAGCGCTGGCGCCGCCTGATCGCGATGGCGCCTCCGGACGAGCCCTACCGGATCAAGGCCGAGGCGCGCCTCGCCTGGCACGCCCGGCTGGAGGCGCTGAGGAAATGAGGGAGCGCGTCGCCATGGCCTCCCGATGGTGCCGTCTGGCGCAAGCCGCCGGCGTCGCCCTCGCGCTTCTCGCCGCGGGCTGCACGGCGACGGTGCCCGAGCGCCGGGCCGCAACCGCACCCCCGGCGGCACGGATCGTCGAGCTGCGGCTGGAGGCCGACGCCGCCTACCGCACCCGCGAATGGGAGCGGGCGCGGCGGGCCTACGCCTCTGTGCTGGAGATCGCACCGGACGACGCCACGGCGCGCCTGCGGCTCGGCAACATCGCCTTCCGCCAGGGCCGCCACGACGAGGCGCGGGGGCACTTCCGCGCGCTGCTCGCGCGGGCGCCCCGCGACGCCCGCGCGCGCTACAACCTCGCCATGACCCACCTCGCGCAGGCCGAGGAGCAGCTCCGCCTCTACCTCGCCGTGCGCGGCGAGGACGACGGACCGGAGGGCGGCACGGCGGACGAGGCAGCGGTGCTTGAGCTCCTCGCCGCCCTGCGCCGCTTCACCGCTGCTGCCGGCGGCGGCCCCGAGGAATCGGATCCCGTGCATGCCCTGGCCGCGGCGCTCGCGGGGGAGGAAGGGAATCCGAAGCGGCGGAAGGGCGTCCTTCCCTCCGGGAAGGGCAGGACAGAGCGCCTTCTCGTACCGGAGCCATGAGGCTGCGCTATGCCGCGTTCACCAGCCCAGGGAAGGGGAAGGAGGAGCGGCGCAACGAGGACGCCGTGCTGGCCGAGGTGGACCTCGGCCTGTTCGCCGTGGCCGACGGCGTCGGCCGCACGGTGCACGCCGCCGAGGCCGCCCGCACCGCGCTGGCAGGCCTGCGCGCGGGCCTGCTCGACGGCCCCGCACCTCCGCCGGGTGACGTGGCCGCGGACAAGGCGCGGCTCCTTGCCGGTGTCCAGGAGGCGCACCGGCGGGTGCGCGCCCTGGCGAAAGCGCGGGGCGGGAGCGCGGCCGCCACGCTGCTCGCAGCCTGGGTGGTGCGCGGCTGGGTCACGTTCGCCCACGTCGGCGACGGCGCCGCGTGGCTGTGGCGGGAGACCGTCCTCGAGCGCGCCTGCGGTGCGGATCCCGGTGACCTCGCCATGGCAGCCGTCATCCGCGACCGCCTCCACCGCGCCGAAGCCGGCCTGCTGCAGGCCATCGGTGTCGACGACCGGCCCGTCGTGCCTCGCATCGTCGAGCACCGCTGGCGTCCCGGCGACTGGCTCCTGCTCGCCACGGACGGCGTGGTGGACCGGCTCACCGAAGCCGCGATCGCCAACCGCCTGGTCGAGGCAGCGCTGCGCCGGGATCCGGCCTCGGTGCCGGAGACCCTGGTGCGATCAGCGCAGGCAGCCGGCGCACGGGACGACTGCACCGTGCTCGTCGCCTGGCGCCCCTGAGGCGGAAGAAAAGGATTGAAGAAGGCTCGGCAAGGAGCTGGGCGTGAAAGGAAAAGAGCATAAGACCGGCGGCCCCGGAAGGGCCGCCCGGCCCGGCGGTAGCGTGCCCGGGGCCGCCTGCGCCGCCTGCGGCGCAGGGGCGGGAGGCGAGATTCGGGAGACGGGCCACGGGTTGCAGGCTACGGTGTACGGTCACCCGTCTCCCGTAGCCCGTCCCCCGTCCACCATACAAGCAGCTTCCAGCCGCGGCCGCCTCCGGCGGAGAGGCGGGAGACGGGGGTCGGGAGACGAGGGGTGGAGCGCCCTTCGGGCGCGGCCGTTTGATCCTCGCAGTCCCTGGTCGGGGCCGGGAGCCTCTCCCAGGATCCGGAAGGCTCCCGCCGGTCTCCCATCACCCGTCTCCCGCCGCCCGTCTCCCGTGACCTC
>WFOW01000147.1 GCA_015487895.1 Gammaproteobacteria bacterium
GAGGTCACGGGAGACGGGCGGCGGGAGACGGGTGATGGGAGACCGGCGGGAGCCTTCCGGATCCTGGGAGAGGCTCCCGGCCCCGACCAGCTCACCTCCTTCGGCCCCGCCGGCAGGCCTCCGCCCGAGACCACCCCTGCAAGACCGCCCTCGGCCTCGCCGCGCGCCACCATCGCCCCGTTGCGCCACGCCGCCGACTGCATCCGCATCACCGCCGTGGCCAGCACCGGCACACGACCCTGCCCCAGACACCGCGCCCACACACCCCCGCGCTTCGCACCCCACCACGAAAGCGCCTTCACCAGCACCGGGCCCGCCACCGGCACCACCGCCGGCACGCCCCACACCACCTCCACCTTCAGCAGGTTCGCATCCTGCACCGTCACACCGCTGCGCGCGCCCACCTCCGCAGAGCGCGCGTGCAGCCGCTCGAACGGCAGCTCCCACCTCCCCGCCGCCGCGTTCCACCGCCCGAAGTCCTCGAAGGCCTCGCGCGTGGGGTTCAAAATCCGGATCCGCGAGCACGCCCCGAGGTCCGCCGCCGCGCGCGCCGCCGCCTGCACACGCGCCTCGAGATCCGTCCCCGACGCATACAGCGGCACCAGCCCCTTCACCACGCCACGACGGATCGCCTCCACGCGCGCATGGTCCAGCGCCCCCTCCCTCGCACCCAGCCGCACCGCCCAGTTCAGCGCCAGCTTCGCCTCCCACAGCAGCGCCACCTGCAGCACACCCAGCATCAAGAGCAGCACCACCGGCAGCGCCACCAGCAGCTCCACCACCGAGGCGCCACGGTGAGAGGTCACGGGAGACGGGCGGCGGGAGACGGGTGATGGGAGACCGGCGGGAGCCTTCCGGATCCTGGGAGAGGCTCCCGGCCCCGACCAGGCACTGCGAGGATCAAACGGCCGCGCGCGGAGCGCGCACCGACCCTCGCCTCCCGATACCCGTCTCCCGCCGCTCGCGCTGCGGGTCGCGGCAGGATACCGCTCGTACAGTGTGCGGGAGACGGGTTGCGGGAGACGGGGAAGATCCCAACGGCTGCGCCCGCAGGGCGCACCAGCCCTCGTCTCCCGCCTCTCGCCTCCCGCCCCTGCGCCGCGGGCGCCGCGGGCGCCGCGGGCGCCGCGGGCGCCGCAGGCGGCCCCGGGCACGCTACCGCCGGGCCGGGCGGCCCTTCCGGGGCCGCGGGCCGTCAGCGGGAGGTGGGGACGGCGCAACGTCCCTGTCGAGCGCCCGCCTTGGCATTGCCTCGCACGCTCCATCGCCGGTCCCTGAGGCGCGCCTGTCGACGCACCGGATTTCAGCGTCCGGCACGCGCGAAGGCCAATGAAAGCTCCTTATGCGCCCCGAGAGAGACCGGTGTATCAGTCCTGAGACAGTCCGGCGTGGAGCGGCGTGCAGGCGTCGGCCATGTCCTTGTGCCGTCTGGCCCCGCCGCAAGGGGTGACGCATAAGGGCAGGATGGCGCTGCCGCGATACGTCACTTGGTGCAGGCGAAAAACCGGCGGTGTGACGCATCGCGTCACCGCCCGGAAGCTACCGTTCGTCGGCTGACGGAGGGGCGCGCGCTCAGGCGAGGGTGTCGCGCAGGGCCTCGAGGAAGGCTTCGTTCTCCTCGGGCGTGCCGACGGTGACGCGCAGGCAGTCGGCGAGCAGCGGGTGCTGGCCGTCGAGGCACTTGACGAGCACGCCGCGCGCGAGCAGCCCCTCGTGCACGCGGCGCGCCATGCCGTGGGGGACGCGGAACAGGATGAAGTTGGCCGCGCTCGGATAGGGCCGCACCCCCTCGACGGCCTCGAGGGCGGCGTGGAGCGCGGCGCGGTCCTCGCGGATGCGCTCGGCCTGGGCCTCGAAGGCGTCGCGGTGGCGCAGGGCGAACTCGCCGCTCGCCTGGTTGAGGCTGCCGACGTTGTAGGGCAGGCGCGTCTTGTCGATCTCGGCGAGCCACTCCGGATGGCCGGCGAGCAGCCCGAGGCGCAGGCCGGCGAGCCCCATCTTGGAGACCGTGCGCAGCACGAGCAGGCGGGGGTGCGCGGCGAGCGCGTCCATGAGGGTCGCCTGCGCGAAGGGGGCGTAGGCCTCGTCGACGACCACGAGGCCGGGCGCGGCCTCGACGATGCGCAGCACCTCCTCGCGCGCGTAGAGCCGGCCGGTCGGATTGTTGGGGTAGGCGAGGAAGACCACGGCCGGCGCCTCTCGCTCGACGGCGGCGAGCATGGCGTCGAGGTCGAGGCCGAAGTCCGGCCGCAGATCGACGCCGACGTAGCGCATCCCGGCCACGGTGGCGATGAGGCGGTACATGACGAAGGTGGGCTCCGGCGCGAGCACCGCGCGGTCGCGGCCGGCCACCGTGAGGAGGATCATCTGGATCAGCTCGTCGGAGCCGTTGCCGACGAGCACGTCGGCGCCCTCGGGAACGCCCATGGCCGCGCGCATCCGGGCCTTGAGGGCGCGCGCGCCCGGGTCGGGGTAGCGGTTGACGCTCACCCGCCGCAGGGTGTCGAGCCAGCCCTCGAGCAGCTCCGCCGGCCAGGGATAGGGGTTCTCCATGGCGTCGAGCTTGATGCGCCCGGCGGGCTCTGCGACCTCGTAGGCGCGCAGCGCGCGGATCTCGGGCCGCACCCAGCGCTCCACGTCGCGCCGGGGCGTGCCGGGCCCGCGGTGCCGCGCGCGCCCC
>WFOW01000148.1 GCA_015487895.1 Gammaproteobacteria bacterium
CCCGGGGAGGGACGCGCGTTCCCGTGGCCGACCTCGCCGCCGCCCTGCTCCCGCCGGGGCGCGCGGCGGCAGGCCAGCGACCATGGCTGGTGGCGCTGGCCGGCGGCTGGGCGCTCGCCTGCGACCGGGTCGGCGATCCGGTGTCGCTCGGGCGCGACCAGGTGCGCTGGCGACGGCCGGATGGGCGGCGCCCCTGGCTCGCTGGTGTTGCGGCCGAGCCTGCGGCGCTGGTGCTCAACCCGACGCGTCTGACGGCATGGCTGGACGCAGCCGCGGGGCATGGCACGGACGATGCATGATTTTTTGCAGGAGCCGCGGCGTCGGATTTGCGGCGCGCGTGGCGGCAAGAGGAGAGCGAAGCGATGAGCGAGCCGGCACAAGAGCTTCCCCACGAGGTGCAGGCCGAGGAGCCCACGAGCCGCTGGGTGACGGTGCGCCTGGCGGGCGAGACCTATGGGATCGAGGTGCTGAACGTGCAGGAGGTGCTGCGTCTGCCCGAGATCGCGCCGGTTCCGGGCGCGCCGCACTACGTCCTCGGCATCATCAACCTGCGCGGTCACGTGGTCACGGTCATCGACACGCGCCGGCGTTTCGGCCTGCCGGCCGCCGAGCACGACGAGCAGACGCGCATCGTCATCGTCGAGGTCGACGGCCAGGTCTTCGGCATGGTCGTCGACGCCGTCGCCGAGGTGGTCGACCTGCGTCGCTCCGACATCGACACCGCCCCCGCCGTGGACGGCGAGGAGGCCGCCCCCTATCTGCAGGGCGTGGCGCACCTCGATGGCGGGCTGCTGATCCTCATCGACCTGCGCCGGGTGCTGGAGGAGGGGACGGGCGGCTTCTGAGCCGCCGTGGCGCGGGAGCGGGTCGTGGCGGACACCGACGGCATCCGGCCCGTGATTCCCTCCTGGCCCGTGCGGGAGGAGCCGGCGCGCGTGGAGCGCCGCAGGCGCGAGCGCGGCCGCCGCCAGCCGCCCCGGCAGCCCCCGCCGCCGCGCCGCGACGAGGACGACGGCCGCCCGCACGTGGACGAGTACGCATGACAGCACCGCTTTCCATGCCGGTCCTCGCCCTGGCGCTCGCCCTCGTGGCGGCGCTGGTGCCGGCAACGGTGCTGGCGCTCGCCTGCCGGAGGCTGGCGCGCCGGCTCGCCGCGGCCGAGCGGGGGCTGGATGCGATGCGCGCCGATCTCGCCGCCCTGTGCACGGCCGCCGCCGGCGCCGACCGGCGCCTGGCCGCGCTCGAGCGCGCGCAGCGCCGCCTCGACGAGCGCCAGGACCGCATCGAGCTGAGCCACGCGGGCGAGCGCGCCTACGACCACGCCATCCGCCTGGTACGCCACGGTGCCGATGCGGGGCGCCTGGTGCGCGAGTGCGGCCTCACCCCGGGCGAGGCGCGCCTGGTCCTCATGCTGCACGGGGAGCGTGCCGGCAGGGAAGGCGCGCGCGCGGTGGCGCGGGCCTAGGTGCCGGCCTCGCCGGCGCCCGGCAGCTCCGGCGACGGGCGTCCGAGGTGGTAACCCTGGGCGTAGTGGATGCCGTAGCTGCGCACGAGCTCCAGCGTCTCCTCGTCGCCGACGAACTCCGCCACCGTCTCCTTCTCCAGCGCACGGGCGATCTCGACGATGGAGCGCACGAGCGCCTGGTCCACGCTGTCCCACGCGAGCTGCTGGATGAATCCTCCGTCGATCTTGAGGTAGTCGACCGGGAAGCGCTTGAGATAGGTGTAGGTGCTGAAGCCGCTGCCGAAGTCGTCGAGGGCCACGCGGCAGCCGAGGGCCCGGAGCTGCCCGAGGGTCTCGCCCGCGCGCTCGGGGTCGGCGATGGCCGCCGTCTCGGTCAGCTCGAAGGTGATGCGCCGTCCCGGCACGCCGCTGCGGCCCAGAGCCTCGCGCACGGAGCCCACGAAGGCGGGATCGTGCAGGGTGTGGCCCGACAGGTTCACGTTGAAGCCGATCCCGGAGAGGCGCTCCGGGAGGCGCGCGATCAGCTCCAGGGTTCGGCGAACCACCTGGCGGTCCAGCTCCGGCATCAGGCCCAGGCGCTCGGCCGCGGGCAGGAACTCGCCCGGCAGGACCACCGTGCCGTCATCCTCGCGCAGGCGCACCAGCACCTCGTAGTGGGTGACCGCGTGGTCGCGCAGGCGCACCACGGGCTGGAAGGCGAGCACCAGGCTTTCGCCCTCCAGGGCCCGGCGCAGGCGCTCGCCCCAGCGGCTGTCGCGCTCCATGTCCGCAAGCGCCCCGTCGGTCTCGGCGTAGACGTGGACGCGGTTGCGGCCCTCGCGCTTGGCGGAGTAGCAGGCCTGGTCGGCCTGCGCGAGCAGCTCGGCGCCGCGCCCGGCGACGCTGCCTTCCATCGTGGCCACGCCGATGCTGGCGCTCAGGGGGTAGCGCCGCCCGCGGCTCTCGTAGCGCAGCGACTCGAGCTCGGCGCGGATCGTCTCCGCCAGGCGGCGAGCGCTGTCCCGGTCGGCCCCTTCGAGCAGGAGGGCGAACTCGTCGGCACTGATGCGCGCCAGATGCGTGCCGGGACCGGCGTGCTTGCGCAGCGCGTTGGCCACGAGGATCAGGCTGCGGTCGCCCGCCCCGTGCCCCTCGCGGTCGTTGATGAGCTTGAACCGGTCCAGGTCCAGGTAGAGCAGCGAGAGAGGCCTTCCGGCGGCCTGCGCATTGAGCGAGGCCACCTCGAGGATCTGCTCCAGCCGCCTGCGGTTGGCGAGCCCCGTGAGGTCGTCGTGCCCCACGAGATACTGCAGGCGTGCCTCCATCACGCGCCGTTCGGCGAGCTCGGCCTCCAGCTCGCGCTCGCGCTGGCGTCGCAGGTCGCGCTCGCGCTTGAGCCTGAGCGCCGTGACGACGCGGTTGATGAGCTCGGCGGTCCGGAAGGGCTTGAACAGGATGTCGGTGGCCCCGGACTCGTAGGCGGCATGGATGGTCTCCTCCTGCCAGCGGTCGTAGCCCGTGACCATCACCACCGGGATGTCGGCCAGCGCCGGCTCCCCGCGCATGCGCCGGCACACGGCGTAGCCGTCGAGGTCCGGCATCTTGATGTCGAGCACCACGGCGTCCACGCTGCTGCGGCCGTCCGGTCCGATGCTGCGCTCGAGCGCGTCCAGGGCGTCGTGTCCGCCGGCGGCCGCCGTGACGTTGGTGAAGCCGCCGGAGGCGAGCTGGGCGCGCAGCAGCGCGAGGTTGGTGGGCACGTCGTCGACGACCAGCAGGCGCATGCGGTGGATCTGCGCGAGCTCGTCGCCGGGCATGGACGGCCCGCCGCCTTGCCCTTTCCGCCCCGTGCGGATGTCCGTCGCCATGCCGGGGCCGCTCCTGCCGTGTGCCGCCAGAGGGAGACCTAAACCTTAGACCGGCGCGGGTTGCGGTTCAAACGCGCGCGCCGCCTCCCTTCCTTAGGCGGCAGGGCGCGGGCGGGCTTGAGCCCCATCCCCGCGGCCGGAACCTGAGACGGGGCGGAAACGGAGCCCCGGCTACGCGCCCGGGGCGCTGTCGGCCGCCGGCGGGGCGGTGCCGCGGCCGTGGACCAGGAAGACGAAGGCGAGCACCTCGGCGACGGCCACGTACAGCTCCGGCGGAATCTCCTCGCCGAGGGGGACAGCGGCGAGCGCCTCGGCCAGCGCCGCGTCCTCGTGCAGCGGCACGCCATGCTCGCGGGCGGCGGCCACGATGCGCTCGGCGAGCGCGCCGCCGCCCGCGGCCGTCACGCGCGGCGCGCCGTGCCCGTCGTAGCGCAGCGCCACCGCGCGGCGCCTGCGCCTGCCGCTGTGCGCGTCCCCCACGCTCACGCCTCCGTGTCGAGCAGGCCGGGCGGGCGGAGCCGCACGGGATCCTCCGCTCCCGGCGGGCGCCCGGCACGGCTGTCGAGGACGCCCGGCTCGAGGCCACGGCGCTGCAGGGCCTCGGCGAGCCGCGGCAACTCCGCCGAGAGCGCTTGGGCCAGCCGGGCGTCGGGGGAGACGAAGCGCACGCCGACCCGCCGTCCGGCGAGGGCCACGGCGGCGTGCACCGCCCCCCCGTCCGGCAGCTCGAGCGCCAGGCGCACCTGCCAGCGGCGCCCCTCGTCGTCCCGGGCGTTCCGCCCGCGCTCGTCCCCGATCCGCAGGTGCAGGCCGGCGAGGCGCCCGTCGGCGAGGCGCACCGGAAGCTCCAGGCTCCAGCGCGGCGTCTCCTCGCCGCCGCGCGGGAGGCTCTCGAGCTGGCGTGCGGTGACGCGGGCGAGCGCCGCCTCGGCCGCATCGGACGCATCGTGCGCGGGCGCCCCGCCCGCAAGCAGGGTGGATGTGCGGGGCACGCCCGGCTCCGGGCGCTCCGCCGGCGTGCTGCGCGGGGCCGGCGGTGGAGAGGACGGCTCGCGGCCCGCCGGGGCCCGCGCCGGCCCGGGT
>WFOW01000149.1 GCA_015487895.1 Gammaproteobacteria bacterium
GCCCACCCCGCTGGAGATCGCCCTCGACCAGGTGGAGGCCTGGATCGCCTCGCCCAGCCTCGTGCTGCTGGCCGAAGGCCCCATGCACTGGGAGCGCCTGCGCGAGAGCCTCGCCGCCGCACACGTGGCCGGACCGGCGGTGCACGATGCGCGCATCGCCGCCCTGTGCCTGGCCAACGGCGTGCGCGAGCTGTGGACCGCCGACCGCGACTTCGGCCGCTACGCGCGGCTCCGGACCCGCAACCCCCTCGTCACGGGCTGAGCGCCCGCTGCGCGGGAGCGGGCGGGTAACGGGCCACGGGAGAGGGGAAAGAAACCCCGATTGTGGGGGGGCTTCCAGCCCCGATCAGGGGCTGAGGAATCGCGGCCGGAAGCCGGTTGTATAGCGCACGGGAGACGGGTGACGGGACACAGGTTGCGGGTCACAGGTGACTGTATACCCTGATCTGCATGCCGTAATCCGCCTACGGGAGGGGCTTCCGACCCCGATCCAAAAGGCCGCGCGCGCAGCGCGCACCAACCCTCGTCTCCCGCCCCCGCCTCCCACATTCGCGGAGCCGACGGGGGACGGGCTGCGGGAAACGGCTACGGGTTACGGTGTGCAGGCCGCTGCAAGCCGCGGCCCATAACCCGCAATCCCGTCGCCCGCGTCAGCGGCCGCGGAGCACGAGCACCGGCCCCTCGCGCTCGATGTGCACGCGCGAGAGGAAGGAGTTGCCGAGCAGCACGTGCGCAGGCCCCTGCCCCTCCAGCACCACGGCGTCCACCGAGCGCAGCCGGATGCCGCCGACCTGCACCGCGTCGAGCTTCAGCCGCCAGGCGCGCGCCAGCCCCGAGGCCGTGCGCACGACGACGGGATCGCCCACCGCGCGGTAGAGGATGCCGAGCGCGCGCGCCTGCGCGCCGCCCAGCGAGACGAAGGTGGCGCCGGTGTCGACCAGGAAGTCCACGGGCTGGCCGTTGATCGTCCCCGGCACCCGGTACATGCCGCGCGCGTCCGGGGCGATGCGCACCTCCACTTCGCGCGGGGCCGCGTAGCGCGCGCCCACGGGCCCGCCGCCCACCGTGTACTCGGCGCGGCGGCCGCCGACCTCGATCACCGCGCGCCGCGCGTCCGCCGCGACCAGCCGCACGCCGCCCGGCCCGGTCTCGCCGGCGCGCAGCAGCCGGCGCTCGCCGTCCACCTCCACCAGCGCCTTGCCCGGAAAGAGCGCCAGCACCCGCACCTGCGGCGCGGCCGGTCCCGCCTGGGCGGCCAGCGCGCCCGCCACCGCGAGGCAGCACGCGAGGAGCCAGCCCAAGCGCCTGCGGCTCATCCGTCCGGCCCTCGCTCCCGCGCCACCTCCTCGAGCACCCGCTCGAGCAGCGGCAGCAGCTCCGGCAGCTCCTCGCGCACAGTCGCATGAACCACGGCCGGATCAACGGCGAAATAGCCGTGGATGAGCCGATCCCGCATGCCCGCCATCTGCCGCCAGGGAATTTCGGGATGGGCCGCCCTCAACGCATCGGGCAACCCCTTGACCGCCTCTCCGACGACCTCCAAGGCGTGAATGACCGCATACAGGGTCTTGGTGTCGTCACGCAGCGTATCCGGCCCTTCCACGCCCTCCATGAAGCCGATCGCCCGGCGCGCATTGGCGACGATGTCGCGCAACAGGCTTTCCGCTGAGCGCCGGGTGGTCACACGTCCACCTTCTCCCGCCGCAGGCGCGTGTAGACCTCCGGCCGCAGCGTGCTCGCGAGCGCGAGGTCGACCCTGTGGCCAAGGATCGCCTCGAGCTCCGCCTCGAGGCGCCCCAGCCGGATCAGGCCAGGGGGCGTGTCGAAGTCCACGAGCACGTCCACGTCGCTCTCGGGACCGGCGTCCCCGCGCACACGGGACCCGAAGAGCGCGAGCGAGCGCACCCCGTAGCGGGCCCGAAGCTCCGGCAGCCGGGCACGCAGCGCCTGGCGCATGCGCTGCAGCGCCTCGCGCGCCTCCTCCCGCCCGCCGGCCTCCGCGACCATGCGACACCCCACGCTCCGCCCGCGTCCATGGCCATCGTACTCCAGGCGGCGCGCGGCACCCAAGGCGATGCAGGCGCAGGATCGCCGCGTCCGTGCGGGAGACGGGTTGCGGGAGACGGGAAGACGGGAGACGGGAAGCGGGTGACGGGTCACCGTACACCGTAGCCTGCAAACTGCAAACTGCAACCTGCCTCCGGGAAAGGCTTCCAGCCCCGACCAGATGGCCGCGCGCGGAGCGCGCACCACCCCTCGCCTCCCGATCCCCGCCTCCCGCCTCTCTCGATTGTGGGAGGGGCTTCCAGCCCCGACAGGGAGCGGGAAGATCAAAAGGCCGCGCCCGAAGGGCGCACCACCCCTCGCCTCCCGACCCCCGTCTCTCGTCCCTGCCGCCGCAGGCGGCTGCGGCTGGATGCCGCTTGTATAGTGCACGGGAGGCGGGTTGCGGGAGGCGGAAACCAAAAAGCCGCGCCCGGAGCGCGCACCAGCCCTCGCCTCCTGATCCCCGCCTCTCGCCTCTGCCGCCGCAAGCGGGGTAGACTCGCTGGCCGGTCCGAGCCTGCCGAAGAAGGAGCCGAGCGCAGCCATGAAGCCCGTGCGCATCTTCCGCCACATCGACTGCGAGGGCCCCGGCTATCTCGCCGAGGTGCTCGACCGCGAGGGCGTGCCGTGGGAGCTGGTGGCCATCGACCGCGGCGAGGCCGTGCCGCCGGCGCTGGACGACGTCTCGGGGCTGGTCTTCATGGGCGGGCCCATGAGCGTCAACGATCCGCTGCCCTGGATCGCGCAGGAGCTGCGGCTCATCCGCCAGGCGGTCGAGCGCGGCATCCCGGTGCTCGGCCACTGCCTCGGCGGCCAGCTCATCGCCCGCGCCCTCGGGGGCACGGTGGAGCCCAACCCCGTCAAGGAGATCGGCTGGCACCCGGTGCGCCGCGTCGCCGGCGCCGAGGATTCGCCCTGGGGCCGGGTGCTCCCGGAGGAGTTCCTCGCCTTCCACTGGCACGGCGAGACCTTCCTGCTCCCCCCGGGCGCGGAGCTCCTGCTGGAGAGCGAGGCCTGCGCCCGCCAGGCCTTCGCCGTGGGGCCCGCGCTCGCGCTGCAGTGCCACGTGGAGATGACGGAGGCGCTGGTGCGCGAGTGGGTGGAGCGCTATGCGGACGAGCTCGCGCGTGGCGGCAGCGGCGCGGACACGGGCGCGCGCAGCGCGCAGCCGCGGGAAGCGCCGCAACGCCCGCAGGCGGGGGCGCCCAGCCCCGCCGCTCCGCCGGAACCCGCGCGACCGGCGCCCACCCCCGGCCAGGCGGGCGGCGCGGACACGGGCGCGCGCAGCGCGCAGCCGC
>WFOW01000150.1 GCA_015487895.1 Gammaproteobacteria bacterium
GCCAACCTGGGCGGCCTGCTCGCGGACCTCGGCGCCCACGTCCTGCTGGTCGACGCCGACGTCCAGCCGATCCTGAGCAGCCACTTCCCCGTGGAGCGCCGCTCGCCGGCGGGGCGCTACGCGCGCCTCGCACGGGGCCTGTCCAGTGGAGTGGGGCCCCTGAGCTCGGGCGCCCCGGCTGGCTGCACTGGCTCATCCCGGTGGGGGAGGCGGCGGTGCGCGGCCGCCGGCGGCTTAGGGGGCGTGCCGAGCCCATGGGATGCGGGGGCGCCTTGACGGCCGCCGCGGGGCCATCGAAAAAAGTGAACGTTCATTTACGTCAGAAGGAGGTGCATGATGGACGGCGAGGTGGGCATGATCGGGATGCCGCTCGAGGAGGCGGTGCGCACGAGGCGCTCGGTGCACCGCTTCAGGCCGGGGGCGAGGATCTCCGATGCGCAGTGGCGCAAGCTGTTCGAGCTGACGGAGCTCAGCCCCTCGTCCTTCAACTTCCAGCCCTGGGACTTCGTGGTCGTCGACGAGGAGGAGCGCAAGCGCGCCCTCTATCCCCTGTGCTGGAACCAGCGTCCGGTGCTCGATGCGGCCGCGGTCGTGGCCGTGCTCGGCGACAAGGATCCGCACCGGCGTTCGGAGGAGGTCCTGCGGCAGTTCGTCGAGAACGGCTACATCGACGAGGAGACGCGGCGCGCGTACATGGAGGCGGTCGACGTGCTCTATCCGGACGAGGCGCGGCGCATCGAGCACGCCGTGGGCGGGGCCTGTCTCGCGGCCATGACCTTCATGCTGGTGGCCCACGGCATGGGCCTCGCGACGCTCCCGATGATCGGCTTCGATCCGCGGGGCGTGCGGGAGCTGCTGGGCGTGCCGGACGACTACATCGTCACGATGCTGATCGCCGTCGGCCACCCGGCGGGCCCCGAGCTGCCGCGGCAGCAGCGGCGCGGCTTCGAGGACATCGTGCACTGGGGGCGGTTCGGAAACAGGCGCGACGCGGGCCCTCGTTCCGGCCAGGGCGGAGAGGTCGGGTGAGCGCCTACGACGTCTCAGTGCTCGGAGCGGGCAAGTTCGGCTCGGCGCTCGCCGGGCGCATGCGGCGGGCGGGCCTCCGGGTGGCGGTGGGCTCGCGCCGGCACGACACGCCGCAGGTCCGGGCGGTGCACGGAGGCGACGTCATGCCCTATGAGGACGCCTGCCGCGCGTCCGGGCTCGTCGTCCTGGCCGTCCCGTGGCGCGTCGCGGTGGAGACGACTGCGCGGCTGCGGCCGGTGCTGGCCGGCAGGGTCCTGGCGGATGCGACTAATCCGGTGACGGCCGACTGGAGCCGGTTGGACGTGGGCGAGGGCGGGCTCTCCGGTGCCGAGCGCATCGCGGCCGCGGCTGGCGGAGTCGAGGTGGTCAAGGCCTTCAACGGGCTGAAGGCGGAGCTGATCGACGGTCCGGTGCACGGGCCGCCCGTGAGGCAGGTCTGGTGCTGCGGCGATTCGGACGAGGCCAGGGCCCGGGTGATGACGCTCGCCGCCCGTTGCGGATTCCTCCCCGTCGATTGCGGAAGGCTCGAGAACGCGCTCTGCCTGGAGGCGGCGGCGCTGCTGTGGGTCAAGCTCGCCTACTGGGAAGGGCGGGGCGAGGGGCTACGCCTGGTCTTGGACACGGGGGCCGGATGAGCGCCGCATCGCCCCGGCGACCCCTTCCAGGAAGATGGTGACGAGATCGCGGCTGAGCCCCTCGAGCCCCTCCTCGCCGGTCTCCGCCGGAGCGGCCTTCAGGCCGAGCCGGATCAGCGCCTCGCGCACCATGCCGACATAGGCGAGCGCCGCAAGGCGTGCCATCTCCGCCGCGCGCCGGCCGTCGCCGCCGGCCTGCTCGCGCAGCGCGTCCTCGACGTAGCCGGCCAGGCCCGCCCACTGGCTTTCGTAGATCGCGCGGCGGACGCGGTCCTGGTCGGCGATGCTGCGCAGCTCCATGCGCAGCGTGTCGCGGTCCCGGAGGCGGGCGCGCAGGTAGGCCAGCGTGAGGCGGCGGAGCGTCTCCGCGAAGTCGTCGGGGCCTTCGAGCAGGGCGGCCAGGTAGTCCTCGCGCGCGCAGGCGAAGGTATGCAGCACCTCCCGGTAGAGGGCCTCCTTGGAAGGGAAGTGCCGATAGATCACGGCCGGGCTGACGCCGCAGGCCGCCGCGAGCTCGTCCATGGACACGCCCCCGTAGCCCCTGCGCGCGAACAGGCGCTTGGCCCTCTGCAGGATGAGCCGGCGGCGTTCCGCCCCCTTCAGCCGTCTGGCCATGCCCTCCGCGCCCGCAGCCTCCCCGCCTTGCGTCCGGCAGATGGTAACCCCTCGCGGGGCCTGTGGGGGCGGAGCGGTCCAGCCGGGCAGCGGGACGGGCCCCCCGCCGTCATCAAGCGGTAACGTGCGGGCGGTAGGGTGCGCGCGTCACGCGACGGAAACGGGAGAGGAGCAGAGCACATGCGAACCGGACGCACACTGCGGGGGCTCGCCCTGGCAGGCGGTCTTGCGCTGGCGCTGCCCGCGACGGCGGCGGTGAAGGTCGATCCGGCCCTGCCGGACTACAGGCAGGTGCCCGGCATCGCCGGGAACCTTTCGAGCGTGGGCTCGGACACGCTCGCCAACCTGATGACGCTGTGGGCCGAGGAGTTCAAGCGCGTCTACCCGAGCGTCAATATCCAGATCCAGGCGGCGGGCTCCTCGACCGCCCCGCCGGCGCTCACCGAGGGCACCGCCAACCTCGGCCCCATGAGCCGCAAGATGAAGGCGCGCGAGATCGCCGCCTTCGAGCGCAAGCACGGCTACAAGCCCACGCCGATCCGCGTGGCGGTCGACGCCCTGGCGGTCTTCGTGCACAAGGACAATCCCATCCAGTGCCTCACCATCCCGCAGGTGGACGCGGTCTTCTCCAGCACGCGCAAGTGCGGCTATCCGCACGACATCACCCGCTGGGGCCAGCTCGGGCTGGGCGGCGCCTGGAAGCACCGCGACATCCAGCTCTTCGGGCGCAACTCGGTCTCCGGAACCTACGGCTACTTCAAGAAGCATGCCTTGTGCAAGGGCGACTTCAAGCCCACCGTCAACGAGCAGCCGGGCTCGGCCTCGGTGGTGCAGTCGGTCGGGGCGACCCTGAACGCCATCGGCTACTCCGGGATCGGCTACCGCACCTCGGGCGTGCGGGCGGTGCCGCTGGCGCGCAAGAAAGGGGCGCCGTGCGTCGCGGCCACGCCGGAGAACGCGCTCTCGGGCAAGTATCCCCTGGCGCGATTCCTCTACATCTACGTCAACAAGGCGCCCAACCGGCCGTTGCCGCCGCTCGAGCGCGAGTTCATCAAGCTGGTGCTCTCGAAGCAGGGGCAGCGGGTGGTGGTCAAGGACGGATACATCCCGCTCCCGGCCCGGGTGGCACGCAAGGAGCTGGCGAAGATCGAGTGAGCGGGTGACAGCCTGCGGGCGTCGGTCAGCGGGCGGCGATCGGCGGCCCGCGGGCCGCCCGCCAGGGGGAAGCGGGTGACGGGAGGCGGGTGTCTGTATGGTGTGCGGGAGGCGTGTCGCGGGAGGCGGGGAAGATCGAAAGGCCGCGCCCGAAGGGCGCACCGACCCTCGCCTCCCGCGACACGCCTCCCGCACAC
>WFOW01000151.1 GCA_015487895.1 Gammaproteobacteria bacterium
GCGCCCCGGTTCGCCACCACCAGGTCCAGGGCCACGGGCTCGCCGACCCGCACGCGCCCCGCCACCCTGTCCAGGCGCACCTCCGGCCCCACCCCGCGCGGGACCACGAGCATCCGGACTCCGTCCGCGATGTCGGCAACCGGGGGGCCGACCACGACGCAGGCGGGCTCCGCACGGGGCAGCACGCGCACACCCGAAGCGGGCCGCACACGCACGCTGTAGCAGCGCGGCCCGATGCCGCCGGGGCTCACCGCCACCTCGCGCTCGTCCCAGGCACGGACGACCATCAGCGGGGGCGTGCGGTAGCGCGCGGCCACGCGCGGCGCGCCGCCGGGCTCCGTCTCCACCACCTCCACCTCCAGGGGCGGCACGGGACCGTCCTGCACGCGGCGCGCCTCGATCCGCACCCGCACCCGCAGGCCCGAGCGGTCGACGATCGGCGTCCCGTCGAGCGCGCGCGCGCGGGCGCCCGGCACCGCGACCGAGACCACCTCCACCAGGCTCTCGCCGGGCCCCAGCGCCCCGCCGCCGCCCGTGACGTCCGCAACGCTCGGGCGCAGGTCCACGCAGGCGCGCGTTCTCCCCTCGCCGCCGGCCTCGACAGGGAGCGGCGCCCCGCCGTCCTCCTCGCCACCTCTCAGGGACGGCACGGGGATCCGCACCCGCACCGGGAAGCAGGCCGTGCCGGGGCGCAGGCTGCGGACGTCCACCTCGACGGTGCGCCGCACGCTGCCGCCAGGCGGGATCGGGCCGACGTGGGCGCTGGCGAGCGGCCTGGCCGCCGCCCCGGCGAAGCCGCGCGCGGGCGGAAACACCTGTACCACCGCCCGACGGGCCTCCGCCCTGCCGGTGTTGCGCACCGTGACCTCGAGCTGCGCCAGCCGGTCGAGGGGCAGCGCCCCGATCCGGAAGCGCGCCTCGACCTCCAGCATGGGCCTCGCGATCGGTGCGAATCCGCCTCCGTCACGGTCGGCGGCCCCCGGCCCGGCCCAAGCGAGCCATGCCGCCGCCAGCACGAGCCACCATCCGGTCCGCTTCCGCATCGCCCGCTCCTCCCATTCCGTCCGCTCCCGCATCTGTCGCCTCCCCCGCACGGCCGGTTCAGGCGGCGCGGTGGCGAAGGGGCGCATGCGCGGCCGGTTCCGCGACGGCACAGCGCCCGCAACCCGCCCCAACCTTGCGGCATTCGGCACGCAGGGACAAGCCGGTGGCGAGCACCGCATGGCATGGCCATGGCCAGCCACGCCTCGGGCCGCCGGCACGCGGGGACGTGGCATGCCCGTTCGCGTACACTGGGGCCATGGAGGATCGGAAAGCCGTCCGCACACCGCGGGGATCCGTCCCCGCACCGCGGGCCGCCCGCGCGCTCGCCGCCTCGGGGGCGCTCGCGGCGCTGGCCCTGCTCGTGCTGGACGCCGCGCTCGGCCAGGCGCCGGTGGACGAGGGCGTGCGCAAGCTCTTCGACATCACGCGCGAGCGCAACGTCCCGACGGCCGTCTCGGTCGCCTTCACGCTGGGCACGGCGCTCGCGGCGGCCCTCGCCGCCAGGCGCGCGCAGGGCGAGGGTGGCCCTGCATGGCGCATCGCGCTGTGGGGCATGGCGGCGGCCTTTTTCGCCTACATGGCGCTCGACGACGCCCTCGAGCTGCACGAGCGGGCGGCGACGGCGCTCGCCGCGGCGCTGGAGGCGCACCGCGACGACCCGCTCGTCGCGCGGGTGCTCGCCTTTCCGGGCTACTACTGGCCGATCTTCTTCCTGCCGGTGTTCGGGGGGCTGGGGCTCCTGCTCCTGGCCTTCGTCCTGCGCGAGCTGCCCCCGGGCGGCCCGCGCCGCATGCTGCTCGCGGGCCTCGCCTGCTATGTGGCGGCCGTCGTCCTGGACTTCGCGGAAGGGGCTGACGACGTCTTCGAGGCGCTCGCCGGGGCGACGGCGCACATCCTCACCCGCCCCGAGCTCCAGCACCTGATGCGGGCCTACGAGGAGGCCATCGAGATCATGGGCACGGCCATGCTGGGCGGGGCGATGCTGGCGCGGGCGCATGCCCCCAGGGCGGGCGACGGCACGCCCTCGTGAGGCGGGGCACGGGCGGGGCCGGAAAAGCGCCGGCCGGAGGCGGCTGGCCGCCTCCGGCCGGCGCTTCCGCTCCCAGATCCTGGGGAGGCTCAGTCGCAGTGGTACCTGCGGACGCTCACGCGGCCCGTGGCGGTGAGGGACACGGCACGGCCCGTCTCGCCCTTGCGGTCGTCGCAGACCGTGAAGTTGGCGGCACCGCTGAGCGTCGTGCTCCCGCTGCCGCAGCCGGAAGAGCCGCTCCCGCTGCCGCCGCTGCCACCGCTCGAACCGCTGGAGCCGCTCGAGCCGCTGGAGCCACTGGAGCCGCTGGAGCCACTGGAGCCGCTGCCGCCGCTGGAGCCGCTGCCGCCGCTGGAGCCGCTGGCACCGGAACCGCCGCCCGCGCAGGCGCTCCCGGAGCCCCCCGAGGATCCGGAGCCGCCGGACGAGCCGCTGCCGCCCGAGGCGCCGGAAGCCCCCGACCCGCCACCCGGCGGGGGACCGGCCACACCCGCGACGGCCTGCTGCACCGCGGCGCCGCCTACAACCACCGAAAGGAAGGTCGCCAGCAGCAGCCCCCTGGCGCCCAGGAGCCGATGGTCACATCTCCCGCTCTTCATCTCGCTTCTCCCCTGCAGCCCTCCAGGTGCCACGGGCGGGCCGCGCGCCGGGCACGGCCTCAGGTGTCGAGCATGCCCGTGGGCAGGAAACGCACGTAGCTCATCCCACCGAGATCGATCGTCACCCCGTCGCCGGCCTTCCCGAACACGCGGACGACCTCGTCGCTCCCGTCCACCGTCCCCGGGGTGCCCTGGTCGACGAACACGATCCAGCCCTCGGCCCATGCGGCACCGTCACAGGCCGCGCCGCCGGAGCTGGAGCAGACGGTGACGGGGCGCCCGCGGCGCACCGCCTCGCTGCGCGCGAGCGCCATGCTCGCGGCAAGGTCGTTGGCCGCCGCCGTGAGGCGGTTGTTCTTGACGAAGTTGCGCATGCCCGGAACCGCCACGGTGAGCAGGATCACCAGCACGGCCAGCGCGACCATCAGCTCGATCAGCGTCAGGCCCCGGCCTCGCCGGACCGGAACGCACGCGCGCCTCCCCATCCGTTCGCCGCATCCGGTGATCCCGCCCATGCCCATCCTCATGCAAGCCATGTGCCGGAAGCGCGCCTTTTCCGAAAAAACGGTGACCTACGTCACAGGGCTGGCCCGACCCGATGCCGCGATCTTGACGGGGAGCGTCAGAAAGCGACGCGCGGCGGCACCCGGGCCGCTCAGGCGCGGCGCAGGAAGGCGCGCAGGCGCGCGACCCCTTCGCGCAGACGCTCGAGCGAGGTGGTGTAGGCGAAGCGAAGCCGCACGGCGGCCCCGGTCCCGCCGAAGTCGGCCCCGGGCGTCACGGCCACGCCCGCCTCCTCGAGCAGGCGCGCGGCGAGCGCCTCGGCGTCGTCCGTGAACGCGCTGCAGTCGGCATAGAGGTAGAAGGCGCCGGCCGGCGGCGCCGCGAGCCGCAGCCCCAGCGACTCCAGCGCCGGGGCGAGGAAGTCGCGGCGCGCACGAAAGGCCTCGCGCCGCCGCTCGAGCTCGTCCAGGCTCTCGGCCTCGAAGGCCGCGAGCGCGGCATGCTGCGAGAGCGTCGGCGGCGCGAGGTAGAGGCTCTGGGCCAGGCGCTCGAGGGGCTCGGCCCATGCGTCCGGCGCCACCACCCAGCCCAGCCGCCAGCCCGTCATGCCGAAATACTTCGAGAATCCGTTGACCACGAAGGCGCCGGGCGCGACCTCGAGCGCCGTGCAGGGCTCGCCTTCATAGACGAGGCCCTGGTAGATCTCGTCGCACACGAGGCACGCGCCCGCCTCGCGGGCGGCGTCGGCGAGCGCCGCGAGCGCGCCGCGCCCGAGCACCCCACCCGTCGGGTTGGCGGGGGTGGCGGCGAGCACGGCGGCCGCCGGGCCCGCGGCGCGCACGTCCTGCGGGCGCGGGCCTCCTTCCGGGCCCTCCGCCGGGAGCGCGACGGGCTCCGCTCCCACCAGACGAGCGAGGTGCCGGTTGCAGGGGTAGCCCGGCGCCGGCAGCAGCACGCGGTCCCCGGGCCCGGAGATGGCGGCGAGCACGAGATGCAGCGCGCCGGAGGCGCCGGGCGTCACCAGGATGCGCTCCGCCGGCACGGTCACGCCGAAGCGCTCGCGGTACCACCGCGCGATGGCCTCGCGCAGCGCCGGCAGGCCGCCGGCCGGCGTGTAGCGGGTCTCGCCGGCGGCGAGCGCCGCCTGCGCGGCGCGCACCACCGGCGCGGGCGGCGGGAAGTCGGGCTCGCCGATCTCCATGTGCACGACGTCGCGGCCGGCCGCCTCGAGCGCGCGGGCGCGCGCCAGCAGGGCCATCACGCGGAAGGGCTCGATGCCGGCCAGGCGCGCCGCCGGCGCGCGCGGGCAGCCTCCGCTCACCGGGCGCCCCCGCCGGCCGCGGCGCCGCCCGCCAGCAGCGCGCGCAGCAGCGCCAGGTCCACCACGCACCGCGCGCCCGCGCGCGCGGCGGCGAGGCCGCCGAGGACCCGCGCCGGACGCTCCGGCTCGCCCAGGTGCTCGACCACGAGCAGCGCCCCGTCGAAACGCTCGCCGCGGGTGTAGTGGCTCGGCGTCACCACCACCGGCACGCCGGCGCCGCGCGCCGCGGCCACCCCGTGCGCCGAGTCCTCGAAGGCCACGCAGCGGTCGGGATCCGCGCCGAGGGCCCGCACCGCGCGCTCGTAGACCTCGGGCGAGGGCTTCTTGGCGGAGACCATGTCGCCCGCGACCACCGCCGCGAACCAGCCCGGCGCGTCCTCGCCGAGCGCGTGGCGCAGCAGCGCCTCGACGTTCTCCGGAGAGGTGGTGGTGGCGATGGCCAGCGGCACGCCCGCCGCGCGCGCCTCGCGCAGCAGCCGCGCCACGCCGGGCCTGAGCCCGAGCGCCCCGCTCCGCACCCGGCGCGCGAAGGCGGCGTTCTTGGCGCGGTGGAGGCGCGCCACGAGCTCGTCGAGGGAGACGCCCGCGGGCGGGCGGAAGCCCGGGCGGTGGCGCTCCAGGTAACGGCGGATGCGCTCCTTTCCGCCCGTGACCGCGAGCAGCTCGCCGTAGAGCGCCTCGTCCCAGCGCCAGTCGAGCCCGGCCTCGCGGAAGGCCTCGTTGAAGGCGGGGCGGTGCCCCTCGTGCTCGGTCTCGGCGAGGGTGCCGTCGACGTCGAAGATGAGGGCCTCGGGCGGCATGGCGCGCAAGCATACCGCAGCGCGCTCGCTTGCGGCCCCACCCCCCTTCTGGTATAGAACCCCGATTTGTTCGGCGGGCCCACGGGGCCCCGGAGTGCGAGGACATGCCTGCCACCAAGCGCAAGACGGGCGCCGCCGCCGGGAAGAGGAAGGCGGCGACGAAGAAGGCGACCGCGAAGAAGGCGGCGACGAAAAAGGCGGCCACGGCGAAGGGTGCGAAGGCCACCCGCAAGGCGCCGCCGAAGAAGGCGGCCACGAAGAGGGCGGCGGCGAAGGGCACGCCTCCGGCGAAGCCCGCGGCCGGGGCGCCCGCCGGCACGGGGCTCGACGTGGGCCCGATCCGCGGCTTCAGGCCCTACGAGCCGCGCAAGGGCGAGGAGTACATGAGCGAGCGCCAGCTCGAGCACTTCCGCCAGATCCTGCTGGCCTGGAAGCGCGAGCTCATGGAGGAGGTCGACCGCACCGTCCACCACATGCAGGACGAGGCCGGCAACTTCCCGGACCCCAACGACCGCGCCACCCAGGAGGAGGAGTTCAGCCTCGAGCTGCGCACGCGCGACCGCGAGCGCAAGCTGATCCGCAAGATCGACGAGGCGCTCAAGCGCATCGAGGACGGCGAGTACGGCTACTGCGAGTCCTGCGGCGTGGAGATCGGCATCCGCAGGCTCGAGGCGCGGCCGACCGCCACCCTCTGCATCGACTGCAAGACGCTGGACGAGGTGCGCGAGCGCCAGATGGGCCTCTGAGCCCGGCCGGCGCATGGGACGGCAGGGCGGCGCCACGACGCGCTACCGCGGCCGCTTCGCCCCTTCCCCCACGGGGCCCCTCCATTTCGGCTCCCTCGTCGCCGCGCTGGGGAGCTGGCTCGACGCCCGCGCCCACGGCGGCGAGTGGCTGGTGCGCATCGAGGACCTCGACCCGCCGCGCGAGGTCCCGGGGGCGGCCGCCGCCATTCTCGCCGCCCTCGAGACCCTAGGCCTCCACTGGGACGGCCCGGTGCTCCACCAGAGCGCCCGGGGCGAGCGCTATGCCGAGGCGCTGGCGCGCCTCGAGGAGGCCGGGCATGCCTACCGCTGCGCGTGCCCCCGCGCGCGTGTGGCACGGCTGGCGCGCCGCCACGGCCCCCTCGGGCCGGTCTATCCCGGCACCTGCCGCACGGGCGCCCCGCCCGGGGGCCCCCACGCCGTGCGCGTGCGCGTCGACGGGGCCGAGGCCGCCTTCGACGACCGCCTGCAGGGGCGCCACGGCGCGTCCCTCGCCGAGGCGGTCGGCGACTTCGTCGTCCGCCGCCGCGACGGCCTGACGGCCTACCACCTGGCCGTGGTGGTCGACGACGCCGACCAGGGCGTGACGGACGTGGTGCGCGGCGCGGACCTGCTCGAGGCCACCTGGTGCCACCTGCACCTGCAGCGCCTGCTGGGGCTGCCGTCGCCGCGCTACCTGCACCTGCCGGTCGCGACGGGACCGGACGGCGCCAAGCTCAGCAAGCAGACCGGCGCCGCGCCGGTGGACCTGCGGCGGCCGGGCGCGGCGCTGGAGCGCGCCCTGGCCTTCCTGGGCCACCCCGTGCCCGAGGGCCTGCACGGGGCGCCCCCGGCCGAGCTCCTGGCCTGGGCGGCGGACCGGTGGTCCGTGCGGCGCGTGCCGCCCGTCCGGGCGCGACCGGCCTGCGGCACTCCCTCCGGACCCGGTGGTCTATAGTTGGGGTAGGGACGCGCGGCGTCCCGCGGTGCCGGAGGAGAAGAGCAATGGAGCGACGCTGGAGCGAGCGGCGTCCCGTCGAGATCGAGGTCGAGGTCTACTGCTGCGGCAGGCAGCCCGCGCGCCGCCTGCTGCGCGCACGCACCCGCGATCTCAGCTTCGGCGGCGCCTTCCTGCTGACCGACGATCCCGACCTGCCGCGCTACCGGGAGATGCTGCTGCGCTTCCCGTGCCGCACCGGCCCGGGACGTCAGGCCGGGGACGGGCACTGCACGGTGCGCGGGCACGCCGTCTACCACACCGACGAGGGCGTGGCGGTGCGCTTCGACCGCATCGACCTCGAGGTGGTGCGCATCCTGCGCGACCTGCTCCGGGAGGCGCCGCGGCGCCTCAGCGCCTGAGCGCCCCGGCCGCCGGCGGCACGCGCCCGAGCAGCAGCGCGCCGCCGGCGAAGAAGGCGAGCAGCACGAGCAGCGCCAGCCGGTGGCTGCCGGTGAGCTCGGCCGTCAGGCCGACGGC
>WFOW01000152.1 GCA_015487895.1 Gammaproteobacteria bacterium
AGCATCACCTCGCCGGTGCCGGCCAAGGACGAGATGGGCATGGACTACATCCCGGTCTATGCCGACGAGGGAGAGGGTGAGGACGAGCCCGCGGGCACGGTCAAGATCGATCCGGTGGTGGTGCAGAACATCGGCGTGCGCACCGCGCGCGCCGAGCACCGCGTGCTGGCGCGGCGCATCGTCACCGTCGGCCGCGTGGACTACGACGAGCGGCGCATCAGCCGCCTCAGCCCCAAGATCAGCGGCTGGGTCGAGCGCCTGCACGTGAGCGAGACGGGCCAGCCGGTCAAGCGCGGCCAGGTGCTGCTCGAGGTCTACGCCCCGCGCATCGTCGCGAGCGCCGAGGAGTACCTCCTCGCGCTCCAGAACCGCGACGTCCTCGGGCGCAGCGTCTATCCCGAGATCCGCGAGACGGCCGAGCGGCTGGTGGCGAGCGCGCGCGAGCGGCTGCGCCTGCTCGACGTGCCGGCCGACGAGATCCGGCGCATCGAGCGCACCCGCGAGGTGCGGCGCACCGTGCCGCTGCGTGCCCCCGCCTCGGGCATCGTCACGCGCGTGGGTGTGCGTGAGGGCGAGCACCTTTCGCCGGGCAAGGTGCTCTACGAGATCGCCGACCTCTCGCGGGTGTGGGTCTATGTGGACGTCTTCGAGCAGGATCTGCCCTGGGTGCGTGTCGGCGACGAGGCCGAGCTGCGCCTGCGCGCGCTTCCCGGGAAGATCTTCCGCGGGCGCATCGCCTACATCTACCCCTACGCCGAGTCCCGCACCCGCACGGTGCGCGTGCGCCTGGAGTTCGACAACCCCGATCTCGCCCTCAAGCCCGACATGTATGCCACGGTCCACATCCTCGCCGGACGTCGCGAGCGCGCGCTCGCCATCCCGGAGGAGGCCATCGTGCGCACGGGCGTGCGCGAGCAGGTCTTCGTCGCCCGGGGCGGCGGCAAGTTCGTCCCGCGCGAGGTGCGCCTGGGGCTCGCCGCGGACGGCTGGGTCGAGGTGCTCGAAGGGCTGCGCCCCGGCGAACGCGTCGTCACCTCGGCGCAGTTCCTGATCGATTCCGAGTCCAAGATCCGCGAGGCGGCGGCCAAGATGCTCGAGCCCAAGGCCGCGGGCGAGGGCGACGCCGCCGCCCACGGGGACGGCGGCCACGAGGCCCCGGCCCCCGAGGGCGGCGGCCACGGGAGCGGCCATGAGGGCGGCGGCCACGGCAGCGGCGCGGCCGGCGCCGGCCATGGGGAGGGCGGGCGATGATCAAGGCCATCATCGACGCATCCACCCGAAACGCCTTCGTGGTCCTCGTCGCCGTGGCGATCCTCGTCGCCGGCGGGATCTGGGCCGTGCGCACCATCCCGCTCGACGCGATCCCGGACCTCTCGGACGTGCAGGTCATCATCTTCACCGAGTATCCGGGACAGGCCCCGCAGGTGGTCGAGGACCAGGTGACCTATCCGCTCACCACCGCCATGCTCGCGGTCCCGAACGCCAAGGTGGTGCGGGGCTACTCCTTCTTCGGGCTGTCCTTCGTCTACATCATCTTCGAGGACGGCACCGACATGTACTGGGCGCGCTCGCGCGTGCTCGAGTACCTCAACTACGTGGCGAACAAGCTGCCGCCCGGCGTCACCCCCACCCTGGGGCCGGACGCCACGGGGGTCGGCTGGGTCTACGAGTACGCGCTCGTCGACCGCAGCGGCCGGCACGACCTCGCGGAGCTACGTTCCATCCAGGACTGGTACCTGCGCTACGCCCTGCAGACGGTCCCGGGCGTGGCCGAGGTCGCCTCGGTGGGCGGCTATGTCAAGCAGTACCAGGTCGTGGTCGACCCCAACGCGCTGCTGCGCTACGGCATCCCGCTCGGCAAGGTGCGCCACGCGCTGATGCGCTCGAACAACGACGTCGGCGGCCGGCTGGTCGAGATGTCCGAGACCGAGTACATGGTCCGCGGTCTCGGATACATCCGCTCGCTGGCCGACATCGAGAGCATCCCGGTGGGCGTGAGCCGCGACGGCACGCCGGTCTTCATCCGGGACGTGGCCACCGTGCAGCTCGGCCCCGAGCTGCGGCGGGGCCTGGTCGAGCGCGACGGCGAGGGCGAGGTCGCGGGCGGCGTCGTCATCATGCGCTACGGCGAGAACGCCCTCGACACCATC